>JAIFMA010000075.1 GCA_020048795.1 Rhodoferax sp. | reverse complement strand
TGGTGCAACAGGCGCCCGGACTCCTCAATGGCCAGCGCAACAATGCCTTCCTCGGAGCGTTCACGTTCCACAAACCACGCCACCGGACTGGCCAGGCAGGCCAGCACCATGCTGACGCTGGCGATCTGGATGGCGGTTCGTTTTTGAAAACTGTTCATTTACAAGTTCAACCTAGATTCCTCGGTTGGACGCGCCCGAGTGGGCCGCTGGCGGCACGTCTGGGTAGGCGAGACGACGCAGCGGGCTCCTGCCCGCAAGGAGGAGCAACGCCCCCAGGCGTGTTGCCGGTGGCTCAATCGGGTGCGTAGCGCTGTCACCCAATGGGCGAACGCCATCAAAGCTGAAAAAGTAAATGCTCATAAGGACTTACTGATGAAAACAAGCGGTCAACCGAGGAATTTAGGTTCAAGGATGTTCCAAGCGTCAATCACCTCCCTGAAGGGACACCTGCGCTTCTGGCGAGCAGCATGGCATCGCCGTAGCTGAAAAACCGGTAGCTGTTGGCAATGGCATGATCGTACAGCTTCATGACGTGTTCATGTCCGGCAAATGCGCAGACCAGCATCATCAGGCTTGATTTGGGCAGGTGAAAGTTGGTGATCAGGGTGTCGACCACTTTGAACTGGAAGCCGGGGGTGATGAATATTTGCGTGTCGGAAGAATAGGGGGCCAAAGGCGCTGCACTGGCGGGCTGGATCGCAGCGCTGGCCAACTGACGGCTACCACACTCGGTCATCGCCCACGATTCCAGCGTGCGCACCGTGGTGGTGCCCACGGCAATCACGCGCCCAGTCCGCGCGCGGCAGTCGGCCACCGCCTGCTGGGTGGCTGGCGGCACTTCGCACCACTCGCTGTGCATCTGGTGCTCGGCCAGGTTTTCGGTCTTGACCGGCTGAAACGTGCCGGCACCCACATGCAGCGTGACGTGCGCCCGCTGCACCCCCATGGCATCAACGGCGGCCAGCAAGGCCTCGTCAAAATGTAACGCGGCGGTGGGAGCCGCTACCGCCCCCAGGTTTTTGGCAAACACGGTCTGGTAACGCTGCGCATCTTCGGCCGAGTCGGCGTGGGTGATGTAGGGTGGCAGCGGTACATGGCCGTGGCGTGCCATTAAGGTGTAGGGGTCATCCCCTGCGTCATTGCACAACACAAAGCGAAATAACGCGCCCTGCATGTCTGGCCAGCGGCCCAGCAGCGTGGCGCTCAGGTTGTCATGACTGCCAGGTGCCGAGATCAGCCTGACTGAGGTGCCCACTTCGGGCTTTTTGCTGACGCGCATGTGCGCCGCCACCTGGTTGCCACCCAGCACGCGCTCCACCAGCAGTTCGACCTTGCCGCCGGTCCGTTTTTCGCCAAACAGGCGGGCGTGCATCACCCGGGTGTCGTTGAACACCATCAAGTCGCCTGGCCGCAATAGCGTGGGCAGGTCCCGAAAAATCCGGTCAACCGACGTGCTGCCAGTGCCGTCCAACAGGCGCGAACCACTGCGCTCAGGGGTTGGGTGCTGGGCGATCAGTTCGGGCGGTAGATTGAAATCAAAGTCGCTGAGGGTGAAAGGGCGCGTGTTGACGGCGGCAATGTCGGGCATGGTGCATGAGGGGCGCAAGTGCCCGGTTGCTAGGTAAATAGGCTTGCCATTGTCGCAGGGCCACTGGGGGGTGACTACGCTTCTCCGTTTGAGGTCAAGCGTCAACTATCGTGAGAACAAGTTGGCAATGGCTTGATCAGGAAGCCATAGGGTCGAAGGTGTCTCGGGAAACGCTTCAAAGTCCATCTGGATATAAAAATTTTGCGCGCTGACGTTCTTGGCATCAACGATGACACCGACCGCGCCAATTTCTTCTGACAGCCGATGGCAACGGTACAGCGCGTCCAACAGCAACAACTTGCCCAGTCCCTTGCCTTGCTGGCTTTGGTCCACGGCAAGTCGGGCCAGGCGCGCTACCGGCACCGGGTAATTGGGAAAACGTTTTTGATGCGGCTGTGGCAATTGGTCACGGCGGATCGCCGACATTGCGCGCGCTACCGGCACCGGGTAATTGGGAAAACGTTTTTGATGCGGCTGTGGCAATTGGTCACGGCGGATCGCCGACATTGCCAGGCTGTAGTAACCCAGGATTCGGTCAGCCTTGCATGCCATGTAGCTGCGGCTGATTTTCGACACCGCATGTTGACGGGCAAGTCGGCGCAGGTAGTTGTCCAGCGGCGCTTGCCCGCAGGAAAAGTTGCGCCTGTCATGGTGTTTTGCCAGCAGTTCAATCTGGCCATCGAAGTCAATCACGTGACTGTCACTCCGGCGCGGGTCGGAGCTTGCGCCATTGCATATAGTCGTTTGCAGCGGCTTGCAGTTGCGGGCGCGGCTTGTCCGCATGGTCCAGCGCGGTGAAAAAAGCATCCCAGTCACGCGGCGACAGCGTCAAGTTTTCACTCTCAGCCAGTATTTGTTTAGCTCGATCCTGGGCGCAGGCAATCAAAAAAGCGCTGAGCGACACCCCCGCCGTGGTGGCGGCCCGAACAATCAGCTCCTTGATTTCGGGCGAGGTACGAAGGTCGATTCGCTCAAGGGACGATGACAGTGTGGTCATGGTTTGCTCCGGAAATTTGTACGGAAAAAATACGGGTCTATTTTAACGCAACATCCATGGTTTCAAAGCGTGTCGCGGCAAAGTTGGCTCTGCGACCTGCTGTCTATAACATCAAAAATGCAACTAAAATGATAGCTTCCGGCGCTGGTGGCGTATGCGCTGGAAGATGGTTTGGCCCGAAATTGGCGGTCGCACCAGCGATTGGATGCCCCAACACCTTCAGATGTGCCGGTTCCCGGCATCAAAAACCGGTGCGAATGAGGACAAAAAAGTGGGGGTGAGGATGCAAACTCGTCTGTGGCAGTGGCTATTTCTTGGTACAAAGGACGCGCCGAATCATGTCGTCCGCACTACATTCATACTTTCCACCGGGCGCGGTGGCTTTCCACTTGACGTTTGTCACGCCGCGATCAACATCGGATACCGTGACCTGATCCGGGCTGACGTTGCCTCCGATGGATCGAGCGGTCTCGCGTTGAAGGTTCTCGCCAGTGCTGGCGCATGCCGCCAGAATGCACACAAGTGCGGCGCTGGCAGCGACCCGGAGTTTTGAATTCATTTCATTCCTTTCGACTTCCTGTTGTAAATGTTCGGCCTGGCGGGAGTGAAACCTTAGGCCGTCCGATCCATCACATCAAAAACCGATCGCTAACTTTGACCGGCCGCCTGCAAATGTTGTGACCAAATGGTTGGTAGGATTCAAATAGACGGCGATCATCGGACTAGAACTGAAGCCAATTTGCCAATACACCACGTCATCTTCAGGTTGATGGTTGAGGTATATGTCCAGGTTGTTGGCGTCTTTGACAGGCCCGCATCCAATGATTTGACTGACCTCGTCGATGCGCATACCCACGGCAATGGCATCGTATTTGTAACGTGTAAAGTTACCACTTGTGCAATTGGCAAATACTGGGTTTGGCGTTGGAGTTGGTGCGGAAGGAGCGGGCGCGTCCCCACCACCCCTGCAGGCACTGATGCCCGAAGTCAATGCCCGATGAATGTGTTGCTTGCTGATCATGTTATTACTCTCCTTGTAGCGGCGTGTGCCGGAATCCGTGTCGGGCGAAATGCGTGGAGCTCTTATGTCGAGGGGCTTCTTGTGAATGAATGAAACTGAGTTTTACCAAATAATTGATTTTGATCAAAAATGATACAGTCCTTGCGCCTAGTTTCTGATGCATGTCAAAAGCATCGCAACAGATTGAAGCCCAGGCGTTTGCCGAACGTTTAAGGGCCGCACTCAAAGGGGTCGGTATCCGGCCTTCCCCCACGTTGGTGGCCAATGAGTTCAACCTGCGCTATTGGGGCAAGAGCATCACATCGCACACTGCGCGCACTTGGCTGCTGGGCAAATCCATCCCCATGCAGGACAAGTTACGTGTGCTGGCCGACTGGCTGCACGTCAGCGCAGACGAGCTGCGCTATGGCACACTGGTCCCGGCCTTCAAGGTACAGGAGACAGGCACAGAGCTGAACATGCAGGACCGTGACATGCTGGCGCATTACCTGAGTCTGCCGGTAGCCGAGCGCAAAACCGTGTGCGATGTGGTGGCGGCGCTGGCGGTGGCTGTTGCCGCCAAAAACCGTTGATAAAAAAGCGCCGTTTTTGTAGCTAAAATTTGCGCTTTTCAGGAGCCAAGTCATGGAAGCCATCTTTGCAGACATCACCGTCAGCATGTCTGAGTTCAAAAAAAACCCGGCTGCTGTGCTTCGGCAGGCTGGAAACCGCCCGGTTGCCGTGTTGAACCACAACAGGGCCGCTTTCTATATGGTGGAGCCTGCCGTTTTTGAGGCCATGCTCGACGAACTGGCCGACGAGGATTTGCGCCGTCTGGTGTTGGCCCGTGTGGGCGAGCGCGCGCAGGCGATTGAGGTGGACGTTGATGCCATCTGAGCCGGTTCGCAAATACAAATACCGATTGCTGTTTGTCCCCTCTGCATGGAAAGAATGGCAAGCATTGGACGGTTCAGTCAAAGAGCCTTTGCGTCAACTTTTGCGCAAAAGGCTGGACAACCCACATGTTCCGGGCGGCGCGCTGCACGGCGAACTGACTGGATACTACAAAATCAAGCTGAAGAGTGATGGTGATGGTGATGGTGATGGCGGTGGACAAGCGTGACGACCATGTGGTTTACCGTTCAGCGGTGGCGCGCATTGTTGACAAGGTTTCTGCACTGGCACAGGCAGTCAAGACCAAACTCAACAACTAGGCGAAGACGGCGGTCATGCCCCATTTCTTCAGACAGTGTCCAGCTTAAACCGCTGTGTTAAATCCGGAGTCCACTTTACCCCAGCCCTTGATGAATAAGCGCTGGCCGCTATTGTTTTTAAACTGGGCAAAATCGCCGCATGCCTACGCCACCTGCACCAGCGTCTGTCAAGCCTTTGTCGGGCCCGCAAAAGGCCTTGCGCAAGCTTGGCCTGGTTCGGCCCATCGACCTGGCGCTGCATCTGCCCTTGCGCTACGAGGACGAAACCCGCCTGGTCCAACTGCGCGATGTGCGCGAGGGCGATCTGGCGCAGGTTGAGGGCACGATTCGGCACACCGAAATCAAGCTGGGTGGCACGCGGCAACTGCTGGTGACGCTCGACGATGGCACCGGCACCTGTCTGTTGCGCTTTTTTACCTTTTACCCGTCTTTGCAAAAGGCGCTGGCGGTGGGCCAGCAGATTCGGGCGCGCGGTGAAATCAGGGGCGGTTTTGCCGGCTTGACGATGATGCATCCGGCCTTTAAGCCCGCCGGTGGTGAACTGGCCACGGCGCTGACCCCGGTTTACCCAACGGCGGCTGGTTTGCCACAGGCCTATTTGCGCAAGGCGGTGCAGGCAGGTTTGGCACGGGCCGAGTTGTCAGACACGGTACCAAGTGATAATTTGAATGAAATAGGCCTACAGCCCTTATGGAGTCTGCGTGAGTCGCTATTGTTTTTGCATTACCCTGCGCCTGATGTGACGCTCGCCACGTTGCAGGATCACAGCCACCCGGCCTGGCAGCGGCTCAAGGCGGAGGAACTGCTGGCGCAGCAGATGTCGCAACTACAGGCCAAACGCGAACGCGCTGCCTTGGTGGCACCTGCGTTGATGGCGCCAGACAGCCGATCGGCCCCGGTTGACACAGAGGCTGATTGGGTGCCCGCGCAGGTGGCACAACTGGCACCCACGCAGTTTGATGACCACGCCGCCGGTGCCAGCCAGCCCCTGCACCAGCGCCTGCTGGCCGCCCTGCCTTTTCAGCTTACTGCCGCGCAGCGCCGGGTCTGCGCCGAAATCAGCCACGACTTGCGCCGTCCGGTGCCGATGCACCGTCTGTTGCAAGGCGATGTCGGTTCCGGCAAAACCGTGGTCGCAGCATTGGCTGCAGCGGTGTGCATCGAGGCCGGCTGGCAGTGCGCGCTGATGGCACCCACCGAGATTCTGGCCACCCAGCACTTTGCCAAACTGGTGAGCTGGCTGCATCCGCTGGGCATCACCACGGCCTGGCTGACCGGCAGTCAAAAGGCCAGGGAACGGCGAGAGATGCTGGCGCTGATCACCAGCGGACAGGCGCAACTGGTGGTGGGCACCCACGCCATCATCCAGGACAAGGTGCAGTTCAGCAAGCTGGCGCTGGCCATCATTGACGAGCAGCACCGTTTTGGCGTGGCGCAGCGGCTGGCGCTGCGCGGCAAGCTGGTGGAGGCGCTGGAGCCGCATCTGCTGATGATGAGCGCCACGCCCATCCCGCGCACGCTGGCCATGAGTTATTACGCCGATCTGGACGTGTCCACCATCGACGAGCTGCCACCCGGGCGCACGCCCATCGTCACCAAAGTGATCCACGAGGCGCGCCGCGACGAGGTGATAGCGCGCATTCGCGTGCAGGTTGAACAGGGGCGACAGATTTATTGGGTATGCCCGCTGATTGAAGAAAGTGAGGCGCTGGACCTGACCAACGCCACCGAAACCCATGCCCAACTGAGCGCTGCGCTGCCCGGCGTGATGGTCGGCTTGCTGCATTCACGGATGCCGGTGGCAGAGAAAAAAGCCGTGATGAGCCTGTTCACGGCCGGCCAGATGGGTGTGCTGGTGAGTACCACGGTGATTGAGGTGGGGGTGGATGTGCCCAATGCGAGCCTGATGGTGATCGAGCACGCCGAGCGTTTTGGCCTGAGCCAGTTGCACCAGTTGCGCGGGCGGGTTGGGCGCGGCGCGGCGGCCTCAGCCTGTGTGCTGCTGTATTCCACGGGTGACGCACCACGCCTGGGCGAGACGGCCCGTGCCCGGCTCAGAGCCATGGCCGAAAGCAACGATGGTTTTGAGATTGCCCGGCGCGACCTGGAGATTCGCGGCCCCGGCGAGTTCATGGGCGCACGCCAGTCGGGTGCCGCGCTGCTGCGTTTTGCCGACGTGGTGGAAGATGCAGGCTTATTGGCCTGGGCGCGCCAGTTGGCCCCGGTGATGCTGGAGCAGCACCCGGCGCTGGCTGAAAAACATGTGCAGCGCTGGCTGGGTACCAAGGCACAGTATTTGAAGGCGTGAAGGGATTAGCCGGCAGGTGCCGGGCTTGGGCATGGTCTGAGGCTTCAAACCGGTATTCACGGCTGATGTGTGCCACCTGCACCACATCAGATTGGTACCAGCGTTACCGCCCCATTTGTTGTGCCACGACGTGCTCCGCATGGTTTTTCCAGGCGCGAAGGCTGTGCTCATCCCAGCCAAACTACCCCAGTGCCAATTCGCGCAGACGTGTCGCTGTGGCAAAGTACGCCTCGTCAGGTGTGCCAGGCACGGCGCGGAAAATTGCATTGATCATGCAGACTCCTGTGATTGAAAGGCCAAGGTGAGCGGAACCGGCGCGCTCAGGTAGGACAATAGCACCATGACTTTGACCGAACTCAAATATATCGTGGCGGTGGCGCGTGAGCGGCATTTTGGCAAGGCGGCAGAAGCCTGTTATGTGGCGCAACCGACCCTGTCGGTTGCTGTGAAGAAGCTTGAGGAAGAACTCGACGTGAAGTTGTTTGAGCGCAGCGCCAATGAAGTGACGGTGACGCATCTGGGCGAGGAGATCGTGCGCCAGGCGCAAAGCGTGCTGGAGCAGGCCGCAGCCATCAAGGAGATCGCCAAGCGTGGCAAGAATCCGCTGGCCGGCCCGCTCACCTTGGGCGTGATTTACACCATTGGCCCTTATTTGCTGCCCGATCTGGTGCGCCAGATGATCCAGCGCACGCCCGAGATGCCATTGATGCTACAGGAGAACTTCACCGTCAAGTTGCTCGACATGCTGCGTACCGGCGAGATTGACTGTGCCATTCTGGCAGAACCATTTCCGGATGCCGGTCTGGCCGTTGCGCCGCTGTATGACGAGCCGTTCATGGCCGCCGTGCCAACCAACCATGCGCTGGCCAGGCAGTCAGAGGTCACCAGCGAGCAGCTCAAATCAGAGACCATGCTGTTGCTGGGCAGCGGCCACTGTTTTCGCGACCATGTGCTGGAGGTGTGTCCTGAATTTGCCCGTTTTTCTGCCAACGCAGAAGGCATTCGCAAAAGCTTTGAAGGCTCATCGCTTGAAACCATCAAACACATGGTGGCCGCAGGGATGGGGGTGACGCTGGTGCCGCGGCTGAGTGTGCCCAAAGAGGCGCTGTCGGCCAAGCCCAGTCGCAAGCGTGATGAAGACCCCTACATCAGGTATCTGCCGTTTGCCGGTGACCCGCCGGTGCGGCGCGTAGTGGTGGCATGGCGGCGCAGTTTTACCCGCTACGAAGCCATTGCTGCTTTGCGCAATGCCATTTACGCTTGTGAGTTACCGGGCGTGAAACGTTTGTCATGACCGATTTTCAATCCGGCTCGGCCCGATGAATCATTTTCAGCCAGCCGTTCATGTCATGACGGTCACTTTGTGAGGCTTGCATGGTGAGCTTATTGCAGCGCAAGTTGCTTTTGTATCTTGATTTGATCCGCTGGAACCGTCCGGCGGGCTGGTTGCTGCTGTTGTGGCCGACGCTGGGTGCGTTGTGGGTGGCGGCGGGTGGTTTTCCGGGCTGGCACCTGTTGGGTGTCTTTGTGTTGGGTACTTTTCTGATGCGCAGTGCTGGCTGTTGCATCAACGATGTGGCCGATCGCGACTTTGACCGGCATGTCAAGCGCACGGCACAGCGCCCGGTGACCTGTGGCGCGGTCAGCAGCCGCGAGGCGCTGACAGTCGGTGCCGTGCTGGCGCTGCTGGCGTTTATGTTGGTGCTGACCACCAATGCGGTGACGATTGGCATGTCGTTTGCGGCACTGGCCATCACACTGGCCTATCCGTACGCCAAACGCTTTGTGGCGATGCCGCAGGCGGTTCTCGGGCTGGCTTTTGGCATGGGCATGCCGATGGCCTTTGCCGCTGTGCTGGGCGAGGTGCCGCGGCTGGGCTGGGTGCTGATGCTGGGCAACCTGTTTTGGGTGCTGGCCTACGATACCGAGTACGCCATGGTGGACCGCGACGATGACCTGAAGATCGGCATGAAAACCTCAGCCATCACGCTGGGCGCTTGGGATGTGCCGGTGGTCATGCTGTGTTACCTGTTGTTTATAGCTTTTTGGGCTCTAGCCCTTATGCCATATGCGCTAGGAGCTATATATTTAATAGCTATTGGCGCAGCCGTCAGCCAGGTGATCTGGCACTACACGCTGATTCGGGGGCGCAGCCGCGAGGGGTGTTTCAAGGCCTTTCGGCTCAATCACTGGCTAGGACTGACCGTGTTTGCCGGCATTGCCCTGGGATACGCCAGCCAATGAGCTGATGCTGCATCAGGCACAATGGCCTTGGGCTTCGCAGCTTGTTCAGGCCAGCCCAAACTCATCGCCAAGTTCTTTGGCGCGTTCGCGTGCCGCATACAGGGCTTCAATGAACTGGGCCCGCATGTCGTTGTTTTCCATCGAGGAAATGGCCGCATAGGTGGTTCCCCCCTTGGAGGTCACACGCTGGCGTAGCAACTGGGGCGACTCGGTTGAAGTGCGGGCCAGTTCACTGGCTCCGGCAAACGTGCTGACTGCGAGCTGGTGCGCCTGCTCACGGCTCAAGCCCATCTCAACGCCGGCAGTGGTCATGGCTTCCATGAAATAAAACACATAGGCCGGCCCCGAGCCTGACAAGGCGGTCACCACGTCGAGCTTTTCTTCGGTATCCAGCCAGATCGATTCACCGGTGCCAGACAGGACACGGCTGACTTGTGCCTGATCTTCCCTGGACACGCCAGCACGGGCAAACAGGCCGGTGATGCCCTTGCCAATCAGTGCCGGGGTATTGGGCATGGCACGCACAATGCGTTCGGTAGCCAGCCAGCCGGCCATGCTGTGGCTGCGGATGCCGGCGGCCACACTCAAGTGCAGTGCGTTGGCTGTGTGCGGTGCAACCACCAGTGTGGCCTGTCTGAAGGTTTGTGGTTTGACCGCCCACACCACCAGGCTGGCGCGTGACAAAAAGGCACCAGCCTGGGCCTGGGCTTGAATGCCAAAGTTGCTTTGGAGCTTGTCCCTGGCTGCGTCAAAAGGTTCAATGACGTCAATATCCTGGCTGGATGTGCCTTGCTTGACCAATCCGCCAATGATGGCGCTGGCCATGTTGCCGCCGCCAATAAATGCTATGCGCTCGCTCATAAAGGGTGTGCAGGGGTCAGACTGCGGCCGCGTTGTGGAAAGCGCCAAGTCTAATCAATTGTCCTGACAACTTGATCTGGCACGTGATCGACCTGGTGCGCTGGCAGTGCAGTCTGCGCCACGGCGTGCTCCCAGCGGGCCATCAGTTTGGCTGCATGGCTGGGTGACATGGCGGGTTCAAAACGGTGCCCGGACCGCCATTGCTCGCTGAGCTCGTGCTGGCTGTGGAACACGCCCGTTGACAGGCCGGCCAGATAGGCAGCACCCAGCGCCGTGGTCTCGGTGACTGCCGGGCGCACCACCGGGATGCCGAGTAAATCGGCCTGGAACTGCATCAGCAGGTTGTTGATGCTGGCACCGCCATCGACGCGGAGTTCGGTCACGGGCGCGGTGCCAGCCTGAACGGCATCGCGCTGCATGGCTTGAAGCAAGGCGGCACTTTGAAAGGCGATGCTCTCCAGCGAGGCCCGCGCAATATGCGCCAGGCTGCTGCCGCGGCTAAGGCCCAAAATGGCACCGCGTGCATCGGGCTGCCAATAGGGCGCACCCAGCCCGGTAAAGGCGGGCACCACCACCAGGCCACCTGAGTCGGGCACGGTCTCGGCCAATGCCTGAACTTCTGAACTGCTGGAAATGGCGTGCAGCCCATCGCGTAGCCACTGCACCACCGCGCCACCCACAAACACGCTGCCCTCGATGGCAAATTCAGTTCGGGTGCTGGTTTGCGCGGCGCTGGTGGTGATCAGGCCATTCGATGAAGTCTGGAACGTCTGGCCGGTATGCATCAGCATGAAGCAGCCCGTGCCATAGGTGTTTTTGACCATGCCGGGCGCGAAGCAGGCCTGGCCAAACAGGGCGCTTTGCTGGTCGCCCGCTACGCCACCAATGGGAATCCCGGCACCGAGCAGGTCGGCATGAACTTCACCGTAAGCTGCGCTGGATGGTTTCACGGTCGGCAACAGACTGGTTGGAATGTCCAACGCCCGCAGCAGTTCAGCGTCCCACTGGTTGGTGTGCACATTGAACAGCATGGTGCGCGAAGCATTGCTGACATCGGTGGCGTGCACCGCACCATGGGTCAGTTGCCAGATCAACCAACTGTCAATGGTGCCAAAAGCCAGATCGCCGTTGATCGCCTGCTGTCGCGCACCCGGCACATGGTCAAGAATCCATTTCAGCTTGGTGCCGGAAAAATAGGCATCCACCACCAGACCGGTCTTTTTTTGAATGGTGCTGGCAAGCCCTTGTTGGCGCAAGCCGACACACAGAGGTTCGGTGCGGCGGTCTTGCCAGACGATGGCGTTGTGGATGGGTTTGCCGGTATGGCGACTCCAGACCACGGTGGTCTCGCGCTGGTTGGTGATGCCCACAGCGTGGATATCTCTGGCATGTAACCCGGCCTGTATCAAGGCCTGCCGGGCGGTGGCCAGCTGGGTGTTCCAGATGTCGAGCGGGTCGTGTTCGACCCATCCTGGCTGGGGGTAAATCTGTGACAGTTCGAGCTGCGCCAGCGCGTGAATGCGGCCTTGTCTGTCAAAAACAACGCTGCGTGAACTGGAGGTGCCCTGGTCGAAAGCGAGTAGGTAGGTCATGGCGGATTTTGAATTGACTTTGCGCGTGGATGCTGATGAGCTGAGTTTTTTTTAAAAGCACAGGCAAGCGCTACCAAAGCCGTATCAATGCGGCACTTCGCGGGTATGTCAATGCGCATCGAGCCGACACCGGGTTGAGCAAGCCATGACTCATGTGTGATATTTCTGTCTTGCGGATTTCATAGATGGCTTCACCCTGATCGGCTCCAGGGATCTGAGAGGCACTGTTGGGAAAAACCGTCTTGCTGAGGACCAGGCCTGCTTTCTCCATGACGTGGCGCGATGCTTGGTTCACTGTCATTGTCTCGGCTCGTACCCTGGCAAAGCCCAAAGTGTTAAAGGCAGCTTCGATCAAGGCTCGCACGCCTTCAGTAGCGTAGCCCTTACCCCATGCTGCTTGACGCAGGCGATAGCCGATCTCTGCGGTTCGGAGTCCATCGATCATCCCATCGTCGAACAAAGAAAACCAGCCGATGAAGGATCCGCCTGCGTGGTGGTGGGCGGCCAAAACTTCTGGCTCTTCACCGCGTGGGGTCAGAAAATCGGCATCGAATAAGCCAGCATCAGGAACAGGCAGTCCGCCGTTCAGATAACGCATCACCTCTGCGTCTGCTTCAAGTGCAATCAGATCAGCCCGATCAGCAGGGGAAACCTGCCGCAGGGTCAGGTGGGCGGTGTTGAGGCGAAAGTCGGTGAGCATGGATCAAGTTTGCATATTGGCCATCTTGCCGCTCCGTCAAGCGTTGGTTGCCAATTCTATATCTGCAGGGTTGCGCTCGGCTGCTGGAGCTGGTAGGTGGCCGGATGCACACGGACCCCAACATCGTTGACAACTCATCAGCAGTTCTGGCACCGCCCATAAGAACAGTTGTCACATAAATTTCTCGGGCACCTGCGTCTTTTTGAACCCGAGTTCGTCTTCACCCCCATGAACACACTCACGTTAGATTGCAAATCCTGGCCCACGCGCCAGCCTGTCCTGTTTCTGGTTCTGGCCGCCATCGCGTGGCTGGGCATTTACAACGTGTTGGACCCGGCCGCTGAAGCGCTGGTTGCGGCCTTGCCAGTGGACCGGGCCAGCCACCTGGGCGGTGCGCTGCAGTTCTTTTTTTACGACACGCCAAAAGTTTTGATGCTACTGACCGGCGTGGTGTTTGTGATGGGCATGATCAACAGCTACTTCACGCCCGAACGCACCCGCGCGCTGCTGGCAGGGCGTAGTGAGGGCGTGGCCAATGTGATGGCTGCCACGCTAGGCATCGTGACGCCGTTTTGCAGTTGCTCAGCCGTTCCGCTGTTCATTGGTTTTGTGCAGGCCGGTGTACCGCTGGGAGTGACGTTTTCGTTTTTGATCTCGGCACCCATGGTGAACGAAGTGGCACTGACCCTGCTGTTTGGCCTGTTTGGCTGGAAAGTGGCGCTGCTGTACCTGGGGCTGGGCTTGACGGTGGCGATTGTGGCCGGCTGGACCATTGGCCGCTTAAAGATGGAAGCCTATCTGGAAGACTGGGTGCGTGACATGCCCAAAATGTCGGCCGGGTTTGAGGCGGGCCAGGTCACGCTGGCCGACCGGCTGGACGGCGGTTTTGCCGCCGTGCGCCAGATTGTCGGCAAGGTCTGGCCCTACATCCTGGCTGGTATTGCCATTGGTGCGGGCATTCATGGCTATGTGCCACAAGACTTTATGGCCAGCCTCATGGGCCGTGACGCCTGGTGGAGCGTGCCGCTGGCAGTGCTGGTTGGTGTGCCGATGTACACCAATGCGGCCGGCATCATCCCCATCGTCCAGGCGCTGCTGGCCAAAGGGGCTGCTTTAGGCACGGTGCTGGCGTTCATGATGAGTGTGATTGCCCTGTCGTTGCCCGAGATGATCATCTTGCGCAAGGTGCTGAAAATGCGCCTGATTGCCACCTTTGTCGGTGTTGTGGCCGCTGGCATTTTGGCGGTGGGCTTTGTGTTTAACGCTGTTTTGTGATGGGCGGCCATGCTCGACACCAGCCCTCAACCGGTCGGCGTGGACATCAGCGCAGCGGTGAAAAGTTTTGATGCCAAACCGTTTGACCACCTGAAACACGCCGCCGTGTGGATTTCGCAACTGGCCAACCAGACCTATCTGGCGCTGGAGCGCGAATAGATTCGTAAACAAATTGGCTGACAGCCCCCATCAAACCTGCGACAGCCACTCTCATTTTTATAGAAAGAAGGTCTCCATGGACATCAAGGTACTCGGCACCGGCTGTGCCAACTGCAAAAACACTCTCGCCCTGATCGACCAGGTGGCCAGAGCCCGGGGCGTGGACGTGACACTGAGCAAGGTGGAAGAACTGCGCGACATCATGGCGTATGGCGTAATGCGCACCCCGGGCGTGGTCATCAACGGTAAGGTGGTGCACACCGGCGGCGTGCCCAGTCGCGACAAAATTGAGCAGTGGCTGGCTGCGGTCTGAGCCAGCACGAGCTGAGCCCATCATGCATCCGCAAAAGAAATGCCACCTGATGTTCTTGTTCATCCGGGGGGCCAATCCAGCCTGGCCTGGCTTTGCCAAAGCTCGCCGGGTAGCAACACCGGTGGTTTTAATTTCGATTTGACTGCCAATTTTTTCAGTTTCTTGTCGAAACTCGCCATGGCTCGGCAACCCGCAGAGTCGGCATGGTGCAGCAAATCCGCAAAGTCAACACCCGGTTGAATGCTGGCGAATGCTGATGGGATGCAGTGCTTGGCGCAAGACGCGAAGTTTAGCCAGCTAAACGAGCGGACTGCAACGACGCAACGCACCCGTCAGAGCCGCCAGAAATGGGATATTTGTGATTTCCGCATCCCTTAAGCTCCAGCGCCACCGTCAAGGGCACCAACAAGGCATTGCCCGTGTCAATCAAGCCTGCTGCTTGAGGGGCCTGCGCCGGCCTGTGAAGCAGCCACAAATTTGCGAACACAACTGTTTCAAAAAATTCAAGCAACACGCGATCAGTTGGCTCTAACATGACCCATCTTTTTCAGCCTGGCCTGCCATGGACACCGCACTGCAACACCTCATCGACCAGATTCGCACGGCCACCGCCGCCACGACGCCGCTGCGCATTCGCGGCCACGGCAGCAAAGACTTTTATGGCGAGGCACCACACGGCGAACTGCTCGACACCTGCAGCCTGGCCGGCATCACCAGCTACGAGCCTTCCGAGCTGGTGGTGACGGTGCGCGCCGGCACGCCGCTTGCCGAACTGGAAGCGGCGCTGGCTGAAAAAGGCCAGTGTCTGGCGTTTGAGCCACCGCGTTTTGGCCAGCTCAAAGGGCAGGGGGGCGGCACCTGTGGCGGCATGGTGGCAGCGGGTTTGAGTGGCCCGTCGCGTGCCAACACCGGCGGCGTGCGCGACTATGTGCTGGGCGTGCAACTGCTTAACGGCCGCGCCGAACACCTGACCTTTGGCGGTCAGGTGATGAAAAACGTGGCCGGCTACGATGTCACGCGTCTGACGGTCGGCAGCCTGGGCATGCTGGGGGTGTTGACCGATATCTCTTTGAAAGTGCTGCCGGTGGCGCCGGCCGAGGCCACGTTGGTGTTTCAGGTGGATCAGGTAGCGGCGCTGGCGCAATTGCACCGCTGGGGTGGTCAACCCCTGCCCCTGAACGCCAGTTGCTGGGTGCGTGACGACATCGCGGCGGGTACGCCCGAGCTGCTGTTTGTGCGCTTGCGCGGTGCCGCCGCTGCGGTGGCATCGGCCACCTGGAAAATGTTGCAAGACCTGCCCGGCCAGGCCATGGACAACGCGCAGGCTGCGGCTGACTGGAGCGCCTGCCGCGACCAGCGCCTGCCTTTTTTCAACCCAAGCCCCACACCCGGTGCCGAACCGCTGGCGCTGTGGCGGCTGAGCCTGCCGCAAACCACCCCGGTGCTGAACCTGCCCTGGGCGCAGATGGTGGAGTGGCACGGTGGTCAGCGCTGGCTGTGGGCACCCGCCAGTGCCTCGGCAAGGCTTCGCCAGGCGGCTGCAACCGCCGCCGGATCAGCTACTCTATTTGTAGCTGGTAGCGCAGATAACACGGGCGCTACAGGCCGATTTCATCCCTTGAATGCGGAATTGCTGGCGATTCAACAACGCCTCAAGGCCGAATTTGACCCGGCGGGCATTTTCAACCCCGGCCGGATGTACCCTGACTTCTGAGCCAGAGCACCCCACCCCATGCAAACCCAACTCGCTCCCCGCTACCAGGGCACGCCCGATGGCATGGCCGCCGAAGCCATTTTGCGCAAATGTGTGCATTGCGGCTTTTGTACCGCCACCTGCCCGACTTACCAGTTGCTCGGCGACGAGCTCGACAGCCCGCGTGGCCGCATCTACCTGATGAAACAGGTGCTCGAAGGCAGCGTGCCCACACGCAAGACCCAGCAACATCTGGACCGTTGCCTGACCTGCCGCAACTGCGAAACCACCTGCCCCAGCGGCGTGCAGTATGGCCATTTGCTCGACATTGGCCGCAAGCTGGTTGATGCCCAGGTGCCGCGCCCGGCGGCCGAACGTGCGCTGCGCTGGACGCTCAAAGAGGGCTTGACCTCGGCGCTGTTTGCCCCGGCCATGGCCATGGGTCAAGGGGTGCGCGCCATGCTGCCCCACGCGATAAAAAACAAGGTGCCGGCGAAACAGGGTGCCGGCATCTGGCCCAGGCGTGAACATGCCCGCAAGGTGTTGTTGCTGGCCGGCTGCGTGCAACCGGCCATGAGCCCCAACATCAACAGCGCCACGGCCCGGGTGCTCGATGCCGCTGGCATCCAGACCATGGTGGCACCCCGGGCCGGTTGCTGCGGTGCCGTCAAGTTCCACCTGAATGACCAGGACGGCGGCATGGCAGAAATGCGCGCCAACATCGATGCCTGGTGGGGCTTTATCGAGCACGGTGCCGAAGGCATCGTCAGCAACGCCTCGGGTTGCGGGGTCACTTTGAAGGACTACGGACATATCTTGCGAGACGACCCGGCCTATGCGGCCAAGGCGCAGCGCATCAGCGAACTGAGCCGGGACATCAGCGAATGGCTGCCAGAACTGGCCACCCAACTCAAGGGCCGGGTGTCTGCCAAGGCCAGCCGCATCGCCTTTCACCCGCCCTGTTCGCTACAACACGGCATGCAGTTGCGCGGCGGCGTGGAGAAATACATGACAGAGCTGGGCTTCAACATCAAGCTGACCGGCTGCGAGCCGCACCTGTGTTGTGGTTCGGCCGGTACCTACAGCGTGCTCAACCCCGAGATCGCCTACCAGTTGCGCGACCGCAAGCTCGGGGCTCTGGCCACCACCTTTGGCGCTGACAAACCCGAGCAGATCGTCTCGGCCAACATTGGCTGCATCACCCATTTGCAAAGCGGCACCGACACACCGGTGCGCCACTGGATCGAGCTGCTGGACCAGGCCTTGCAGGCCTCTGCTTGAGGATCAGGCGGTTTTCACCACGGCCGACCCCGTGGCCGGCGCTCTGCTGGATCAAAAAGCCTGAGTTTTCCCACCCGCGAGAGGGTGTTCAAGCGGCCCGGACCTCGACCAGACAGTCGTAAAACGTGGGTGCTGCGCCCAGATCGGTCAGGCGTTGGTTGGTCAGCTGGTTCACGTTGGTGCCATTCAGGCCCAGCTTGCGCCACCAGACCCCCAGGCCGTTGACCACCCCGGGCCGGGCGCGTGCGCTGATCTGCAGACGGCAGTGGTATTGGCCGCGATCATTGAAAACCCGCACCACGTCACCGTCTGCCAGCCGGCGCTGTGCGGCATCTTGCGCATGCATCTCCAGCAGCGGCTCGCCTTCAGTGGTCTGCAGGCTTTTGACATTGACAAAACTGGAGTTCAAGAAATTGCGCGCCGGCGGCGAGATCATGGCCAGCGGGTACGCCACCGAGGTGTTAAACGCCTCGTGGTTGGGCACATGGTCGGGCAGGCCGTCCAGACCACGGTCCACCAGGCGTTGGCTGAAAAACTCGCATTTGCCTGACGGTGTTTGAAGTGGGCAAGGTGGCAAAGCCCTGGGCCAGCAGGGCGCTGAAATCGACCGCATCACCGTAGGCCATGCGGCACAGGGCCTCGTCTGTGTCAGAAAAACAGGTGTCTTCAAACCCCATGCGGCGGCTGAGTTCCCGGAAGATCTGCGCATTGGGTTTGGCCTGCCCCAGCGGCGCAATCGCCGGGCGGTTCAGCAGCGCATCGGTGTGGCCGTAGCTCAAGTGCACATCCCAGTGCTCTAGCTGTGTCGTGGCGGGCAGGATGTAGTCGGCGTAGTCGGCGGTGTCGGTCTGGAAATGCTCCAGCACCACGGTGAACAAATCGTCGCGTGCAAACCGGCCACCACCTTGCCGGATTCTGGTGCGATGGCCACCGGGTTGCTGTTGTAAACGATCAGCGCCTCAACTTTCGGACCAAACTCAGGGCTGGCCGGGCGCAGCAGATCGTCGCCGATGGTGGCCATGTTCAGCGTGCGCGGTGTGCGCCCAGCCAGCAGGTCGGGCCGCTCCAGGGCGGTACGGTTGACCGGAAAATTGCCTGAGCTTGACAGCAGCACCCCCCCGGCGCGGTGCCGCCAGGCCCCAATCAGCGCCGGCAGCATGGCAATCAGCCGCACCGCGTTGCCGCCGCCATGCACGCGCTGCAGGCCGTAGTTCATGCGGATGGCGGCTGGTTCGCCAGTTTTGACGCTGGCGCCGTAATCCCGTGCCAGCGAGCGAATTTGCCCAGCATCAATGCCGCAGACAGCGGCGGCGCGCTCAGGCGGCCATTGCAGGGCGCGCTCGCGCAGCGCGTCCCAGCCCAAGGTGTAACGCGCCAAATAGTCGTGGTCCAGCCAGTCGTGGCTGATCAGTTGCTGCATTATGGATAGCGCCAAAGCCCCATCGGTACCGGGCAGCAGGGCAATATGTTCATGACATTTGTCAGCCGTTTCGCTTTGGCGTGGGTCAATGCAGATGAGTTTGGCGCCATGGCGTTTGGCCTGGTTGGCGTAGCGCCAGAAATGCAGGTTGCTGGAAATCGAGTTGCTGCCCCAGATCAGGATCAGTTTGGACTGGGCAAAAAATTCCACCCGCGTCCCTGTTTTGACCCCCAGCGTGTGCAGCAGGGCTTCGCCACCGGCCGATGCGCAAATGGTGCGATTGAGCAGCGAGGCCCCCAGTTTGTGAAAAAAACGTGCCGACATGCTGTCGCCCTGCACCAGCCCCATGGTGCCGGCGTAGCTATAGGGCAGGATGGCCTGCGGGTCGCGCCCAGCAATTTCTTTCAGGCGGGTGGCAATGTCGGCCAGAGCGGCGTCCCAGTTGACGGGTTCAAACTGGCCTGCGCCCTTGGGTCCGGTGCGTTTGAGGGGCTGCAGGATACGCTCGGGGTGGTAGGTGCGTTCGGGGTAGCGCGATACCTTGGTGCACAGCGCGCCGTCAGTATGGGGGTGGGCCGGGTTGCCCTGCACTTTGACGGCGACACCGTCTTGCACCGTGGTCAGCAGTGAGCAGGTGTCGGGACAGTCGTGCGGGCAGGCACCGATGATTTGAAGGGTTTTTGGGTCTGGGTCGGGAGAGCGGTGGGGCATGGCGTGCGGTTCAAGGTTCAATGTTGAGTGTTGAGTGTCAGTGTCGCGAGCATAGCTTGAGTAGCGACAGTCCTGCAGCAAGTGGCTGTTAACCGGACCCCCCGGATGCGAGGCCAGGGTGCCTTGAATGACTTGTTTGGTCCAGCTCGGCGTGGGTACTGGTTTTTCTGACTTGGCTGTCGCATTGGTTTTATCTGACTGCTGCGGCACGTCAGCTTTTTTGGCCTCCAGCGTGATGGTGTAGTGCTGACGGACCACTTTTGCGCAGGGCGATAGCCAGGGCAGCGGCGAGAATGACACCGTGCACGAATTGCTGCGACCGGTTCCGGTGGATGCGGTGTCCAGGGCGCTGGAAGTGGCGTAACGGTGTACCGCATGCGCCATGGTTTCGGATGCAGTCGGGGGCTGGTACCATGCGCTGGAACGGATGCAGGCCCAAACTACCTGAAAGAAGACATGACCGCCAGTCAAACCGCAGCACTCACTGAGGCGCAATCCATTGCGCATATCCTGACCACCTGCCGCACCGTGGCGGTGGTGGGCCTGTCACCCAAACCGCACCGCGACAGCTACCGGGTGGCGCAGTACATGCAGGCACATGGCTGGCGCATTGTGCCGGTTAACCCGGTCGCTGTTGGCTCACCGATCCTGGGCCAGGTGGTGTATGCCACCCTGACTGAGGCCGCCGCGCAGGTTAGGCTCGATCTGGTCGATGTGTTTCGCAACAGCGACGATGTGCCGCCCGTGGTGGATGAAGCCATCGCCCTGGGCGTGCCAGCACTTTGGCTACAACTGGGTGTGCGTCACGAGGCGGCGCTGGCCACGGCACGCGCGGCTGGCCGGGTGGTGGTGCAAGACCGTTGCCTGAAGGTGGAGCACGCGCGTTTGGGTGCCTGCTGACGGGGCGTTGGTGCAAATGCTGATAATCGTGGCATCTTGAAAAAGCGCCTGCACGATCTCCCCGAAGTCAACTTCTCTGATGACGGTCCAGTGCGACATCTGCATCTGGGCACTGAATGGATTCAGGGCTCGATGTACCTGGACAACCCGGTCGGTCTGGTGCATGAGTACATCCAGCGCATGCTGGCCTGGCTGCTGTTTGTCGAGCCCGACACGGTCAAGGGTCGCTTGGCCATGCAACTGGGCTTGGGGGCGGGTTCTCTGACCAAGTTCTGCACCAAACAACTGCACATGAAGACCACCGCCATCGAGCTCAACCCACAGGTGCTGGTGGCCTGCCGAGGCTGGTTCAAACTGCCGGCCGATCACGCCAACCTGCAAGTGGTGCTGGCCGATGCCGCGCAAGAGATTCAGAACCCCAAGTGGTGGGGCAGTGTGGATGCCTTGCAGGTGGATTTGTATGACCACGAAGCCGCAGCGCCGGTGCTTGACAGTCTGCCTTTTTACAACCATTGCCGGCGCTTGCTGACGGCTGAGGGCTGCATGACGGTGAACCTGTTTGGGCGGGCTTCGAGCTTTGAGCGCAGCGTCGAAAAAATTTCCGCTGCGTTTGGCAAAGACGCTGTGTGGACGTTCAAGCCGACCCGCGAGGGCAACACCGTGGTGCTGGCGCAGCATACGCCGAGTCGGCCCAGGCGTGAAGTTCTGATGGCTCGTGCCAATGCCATTGAAGTGCGCTGGGGTCTGCCGGCCGACAAGTGGGTCCGCGTTTTCAAACCGATCTTGCCATGAACCATTCCACCCTTCACAAGTCACCTTTACCGCCGGCTTCTGGTCCGCTGGACTGGCGCAGTCTGGTGCAATGGTTGCAGGCCGACGCTGTCATCAGCGTGCAGGAGGCGCAGCGCATCCATACCCGCTGCGCCCAGGCTGAAAGCGTGCAGCATCCGCTGGTGCGCCTGGCCAGTGTGGTGGTGCATCGGGCCAGTGATGGCAAACCGATGGACATCGAAGGGCTGACGCAGTGGCTGGCCGGTCGTGCCGTGCTGGCATATTTGCGCATTGATCCGCTCAAGGTGGATGTGAGCAAGGTGGCTGACACCATGAGCCCGGCTTATGCCGAGCGGCACAAGATTTTGCCGGTACAAGTGACCGCGCACGAGGTGGTGGTGGCCACGGCCGAGCCGTTTCTGACCGACTGGGTGGCTGAAGTGGAACGCCAGTCGCGCCGCAGTGTGCGCCGTGTGGTGGCCAATCCGCAGGACATTCACCGTTTCACCATCGAGTTTTTTGCGCTGGCCAAGTCGGTGCGGGCGGCCAACAAGGCTGGCAGCAACACCGCAGCCAGCTTTGAGCAACTGGTGGAGTTGGGCAAGAGCAACAAGCAGCTCGATGCCAACGACCAAAGTGTGGTGCAGGTGGTGGACTGGCTGTGGCAATATGCGTTTGACCAGCGCGCCAGCGACATTCACCTGGAGCCCCGGCGCGAGCAGGGCGTGATCCGCTTTCGCATCGACGGCGTGTTGCACCCGGTGTACCAGATGCCCATGGGCGTGCTGGCGGCCATGACGGCACGCATCAAACTGCTGGGGCGCATGGACGTGGTGGAGCGGCGCCGTCCGCAAGATGGGCGCATCAAGACGCGCAACCCGGGTGGCAGCGAGATCGAGATGCGTATTTCCACCTTGCCAACCGCCTTTGGCGAAAAAATGGTGATGCGTATTTTTGACCCCGAGACCACCGTCAAGGATCTGGATGCGCTGGGTTTTTCGGCCCATGATGCGCAGCGCTGGGAGGCATTGGTCAAGCGTCCGAACGGCATCATCCTGGTGACGGGGCCTACCGGCTCCGGAAAAACCACCACTTTGTATTCCACCCTGAAACGGGTTGCCACTGAAGAAGTGAATGTGAACACGGTGGAAGACCCGATCGAGATGATTGAAGCGTCTTTCAACCAGACGCAGGTGCAGCCGCAGCTTGACTTTGGTTTTCCCGAAGGCTTGCGTGCGCTGATGCGGCAAGACCCGGACATCATCATGGTGGGTGAAATTCGCGACCAGGCCACTGCCGAAATGGCGGTGCAGGCGGCACTCACCGGGCATCTGGTGTTTTCTACCCTGCACACCAACGATGCCCCCTCAGCCATTACCCGCTTGATGGAACTGGGCGTGCCGTCTTACCTGATCAACGCCACTTTGCTGGGTGTGCTGGCGCAGCGGCTGGTGCGCACCCTGTGCCCCCATTGCAAACTACCCGACCCGGCAGCCACGCGCGAGATATTGGCCGAGGTGGTCAAGCCCTGGCAGCTCAATGGCACTTACAAACCGTTCAAGGCGGTGGGTTGCGTCGATTGCCGCATGACCGGCTTTATGGGGCGCATGGGCTTGTATGAGTTGCTGGTGGTGTCAGAGCCCTTCAAGGCCCTGGTCACCCGTGAGCCCAATACCGATGCGCTCAAACGACAGGCGGTGGCAGACGGCATGCGACCGCTGCGGCTGGCAGGCTCCTTGCGAGTGGCTGAAGGGATGACGTTGCTCGACGAAGTTCTTTCATCCACCCCGACACTGGGGTAACACTGACCTGACAAAAAGGAAAACCGCGATGCAAAGACGAGAAATTTTCGGGCTGACGGCGTGTGCCCTGCTGCCAGGCTGGGCTGCGGCGCAGACCCGACCCTTGCGGCTGCTGGTGCCTTTTCCACCCGGGGGTGCCACCGACGTGACGGCGCGTATTCTGAGTGAGCCCTTGACGCGCTTGTTGGGGCAACCGGTAGTGGTTGAAAACCGCTCTGGTGCCGGGGGTTCGGTCGGTATGGCCGAGGTAGCCAAAGCGGTGCCAGACGGAATGACCCTGGGCGTGGCAACCCTGTCAACGCATGGCGTGAATCCGGCGGTGTATCCCAAACTTCCGTATGACCCGATCAAGGACTTTGTCGCGGTGACCGAGATGGTCAAGGCACCCGGCATTTTGTTGGTCAATCCCAAACTACAGGTGAAGGACTTTGCCGAATTTGTGGCGTACCTCAAAGCCAACCCGGGCAAGCTGAGTTATGCCTCGCCGGGCAATGGCACCATTGGCCACATGTGGGGCGAGTTGTTCAAGAGCAGCACCGGCACCTTCATGGTGCATATTCCTTACCGCGGTGCAGGTCCGGCCCTGAATGATTTGCTGGCCGGGCAGATCGATGTGGCATTTGACCAAGTGGCTGCGGCGGTGTCGCATGTGCAGGCAGGCAAGTTACGCGCCTTGGCGGTGTCGTGGCCGCAGCGTCTGGATGTCTTGCCCAACGTGCCCACTTACGGTGAACTCAAGCTGCCCAGCAACAACGACCCGTCCTGGTTTGGCCTGGTGGCTGCTGCCGGTACACCGGTTGCTGCGGTCAGGCGGATTCAGCAGGCGGTGGCCAAAGCGGTGCAGGAGCCTGCGGTGAAACAGCGCCTGGCAGCACTGGGTTTGTTCCCCTCGGGTTCGACACCAGACGACTTTGCCACCCAGATTCGCCGTGAAATTGAAAAAATGCAGCGCATCAGCAAGTTTGCTGGCATCAGCCTGAGTTGAGGTGGTCTGATGAAGATCAAGAGCCCCAAGGATTTTTTTTCAGGGCTGCTGTTTGTGCTGTTTGGGGCGGCATTCGCCTGGGGCTCGACCACCTATCGGGTTGGAACCAGTGCCAGCATGGGGCCGGGCTATTTCCCGCTCTTGCTCGGGTTGGTGCTGGCCTTTCTGGGTCTGGTCATCCTGCTGCGTTCGCTGGTCTGGCAAGGCCTGAACAGTGTGACCGAGACCGATCGGGTCGGTGCCTGGGCCTTTAGACCGCTGTTTTTCATCATTGCGGCGAATGTGTTGTTTGGGGTGTTGCTGGGTGGTTTGCCGCGGCTGGGTCTGCCTGCTGCCGGCCTGGTGCTGGCCATTTACGGTCTGACGGTGGTGGCGGGCTTGGCCGGTGATCGTTTTAGCCTGAAACAGAGCCTGTTGTTGGCCACCGTGCTGTCCGCCGGCAGCTACCTGGCTTTTGTGGTGTTGCTCAAACTACAGTTGCTGGTGTGGCCGGCTTTTTTGTCTGCTTGAGGGATGGGTATGGACCTGATCACCAATTTGACGATGGGGTTCGGCGTGGCAGTTACCCCGATCAATCTGCTCTACGCCTTTGTCGGTTGTCTGCTGGGTACGCTGATTGGTGTCTTGCCGGGTATCGGCCCGGTGGCCACCATCGCCATGTTGCTGCCTGCTACCTATGCTCTGCCGCCGGTATCGGCCCTGATCATGTTGGCCGGTATTTATTACGGGGCGCAGTATGGTGGTTCGACCACGGCGATCCTGGTTAACTTGCCGGGTGAGGCTTCTTCGGTGGTGACGGTGATCGACGGCCACCAGATGGCGCGCAAGGGCCGGGCCGGGCCAGCGCTGGCAGCAGCAGGCCTGGGTTCATTTTTTGCCGGATGCGTCGGCACCCTGATTCTGGCGGCGTTTGCGGTGCCGTTGACCGAGGTGGCGTTCAAATTTGGTCCGGCCGAATATTTTGCGTTGATGGTGCTGGGGCTGATCGGTGCCGTGGTGCTGGCTTCAGGCTCCTTGCTGAAAGCCATCGCGATGATTGTGCTGGGCTTGCTGCTGGGCCTGGTGGGCACCGATGTGAACTCCGGCGTGGCGCGTTTTGCCTTTGAGATCCCGGAGCTTACCGACGGTATTGGTTTTATCGTGATCGCCATGGGGGTGTTTGGTTATGGCGAGATCATTGCCAACCTGGCGGTCAAGGAAGAACACCGCGAGGTATTTACCGGCAAGGTGCATGGCCTGATGCCAACCCGCGAAGACTTCCGGCGCATGGTGCCAGCGGTACTGCGTGGCACCACCATTGGCTCCATCCTCGGGATTTTGCCCGGCGGCGGTGCCTTGCTGGCGGCGTTTGCCGCTTACAGCATCGAGAAGAAGACCAAGCTGCAGCCAGGAGAAGTGCCGTTTGGCCAGGGCAATATCCGGGGTGTGGCAGCGCCCGAGTCGGCCAACAATGCGGGCTCGCAAACCTCGTTCATTCCGCTGCTGACACTGGGCATTCCGCCCAACGCCGTGATGGCGCTGATGGTGGGTGCCATGACCATCCACAACATCCAGCCCGGCCCGCAGGTGATGAGCAGCAACCCTGAGTTGTTCTGGGGCCTGATTGCCTCGATGTGGATTGGCAATGCCATGCTGGTGGTGCTGAACCTGCCTTTGATTGGCATCTGGATCAAATTGCTCTCGGTGCCTTACCGCTGGCTGTTCCCGGCGATTGTGCTGTTTTGCGCGATTGGGGTTTTTTCTACCAACAACAACACCTGGGACATCTGGATGGTGGGCCTGTTTGGCGTGGTGGGTTATGTGTTCATCAAGCTTGGCATGGAGCCCGCACCCCTGCTGCTGGGTTTTATTCTGGGCCCGATGATGGAAGAAAACCTGCGCCGCGCCCTGTTGCTGTCGCGCGGTGACTGGAGCGTGCTGGTCACCCGGCCGCTGTCTGCCGGCTTGCTGGCCGCAGCACTGGTGCTGCTGTTGCTGGTGTTGTTGCCCGTCATCAAGCGCCAGCGCGAACAGGCATTTGTTGAAGACTAAAGCCCATCCCCATCCCCGTCCCCGCGTTATCGGTGAAATAGGCCTGTAGCCCTTATGGATAAAGCGCAAGAAGCTCCTAAAACAATAGTTGTTGGGTTGCTGCTGGCGACTTTGGGCGCCATTGCCTTCAGCGGCAAGGCCATCATTGTCAAGCTGGCCTATCGCCATGGTGTGGATGCGGTCACCTTGATCATGTACCGCATGTTGTTTGCCTTGCCCATTTTTGTGCTGATGGCCTGGTGGGCCAGTCGGGGCAAGCCAGGGCTGACGCGCCACGATGTCTGGGGGGTGCTGGGGCTGGGTTTTACCGGCTACTACCTGGCCAGCTTTCTGGACTTTGCCGGGCTGGCCTATATCAGTGCTGCACTGGAGCGGCTGATTCTTTACCTGAACCCGACGCTGGTGCTGCTGTTGGGGCTGGTGCTTTACAAACGGCATATTTCACGCCGTCAGGTGCTGGGCATGGCCATCAGTTATGGCGGTGTGCTGTTTGTTTTTGGCCACGAAATCAAGCTTGAAGGTGCCGACGCTGCGCTGGGTGCGCTGCTGGTGTTGCTGAGCGCGGTGAGTTATGCCATTTACCTGAGCTTCAGTGGTGAAATGGTCAAGCGGCTGGGCTCCTTGCGCTTGGTGGGCCTGGCCAGCACCGTGGCCTGTGTGTTGTGTATTGGTCAGTTTGTGCTGCTGCGGCCGCTGGCGGCGGCGCTGGTGGCACCCGAAGTGATCTGGCTGTCGGTGCTCAATGCCACGCTGTGCACGGTGGTGCCGGTGCTGATGGTGATGATGGCCATTGAGCGTATCGGTGCCTCATTGGCTGCTCAAACCGGCATGGTCGGGCCGATGTCCACCATTTTGATGGGGGTGCTGATTTTGGGCGAACCGTTTACCGCCTGGGTGGCGCTGGGCTCAGTGCTGGTGGTGGCGGGGATCTTTGTCTTTAGCTCAAGTGGCTATCGGCGTTGATGGCAGACCGGCAGCAGCGTCGGCTTGAAAAAGCAGGTCTTGGGTCACTTTGAATCGCACCCCATGTGCTGGCTTTTCTTGACACCGCAGAGCGTGACACCAATCTGGCCAAGGCTGAAACCCATGCGGGTTTTGCGCAACGAACGTGTGGTCCTGCTCAGCTTGACCCCTGGCAGGCCCAGGCAGACCTGGTTCTGGCCCACGCCAAACAGGCCCATGCTTGTTTTTCAAAAAAGACGAGGGCAAACCAAGCCGGTTCATGCGAAATTTCTGCCATGATGGCATCGTATTTGCTTTGAACGATACGACTTTCGCTGAGAATACACACTTGTTCCGTCCGACCTCAGGCATGACAACCATTTCCGAGCCATTTCAGCATTCATGAGCACACCCCGACTGCAACTCTCCGGCATCACCAAGCGTTACCCCAGCGTGGTGGCCAATAGCGACGTGTCGCTGACCGTCTTGCCGGGTCAAACCCATGCGGTGCTGGGTGAAAACGGTGCCGGTAAATCGACCCTGATGAAAATCATTTATGGCTCGGTCAAACCCGATCAGGGCACGGTGCTGTTCAACGGCCAACTGGTGCACATCAAAAACCCGCAAGAGGCGCGGGCCCTGGGCATCAGCATGGTGTTCCAGCATTTCAGCCTGTTTGACACCATCACCGTGGCTGAAAACGTCTGGCTGGGGTTGAGCAAAACCTTGAGCCTGCAAGAGGTCACCCGCAGCATCGAGTCCAAGGCCACCGAATACGGGCTTGACATCGACCCGCAGCGCCCGGTGCACACCTTGAGCGTGGGTGAAATGCAGCGTGTCGAGATCATCCGCGCACTATTGACCAACCCGCAACTGCTGATTCTGGACGAACCGACCTCGGTGCTGACCCCGCAGGCGGTCGAAAAACTGTTTGTGGTACTGAAAAAGCTTGCCAGCGAGGGCTGCAGCATTTTGTACATCAGCCACAAGCTGCATGAAATCCGTGAACTTTGCAACGCCTGCACGGTGTTGCGGGGTGGCAAAGTGACCGGGGTCTGCAACCCGTCGCAAGAGAGCAACGCATCGCTGTCCAAAATGATGATTGGTGCCGAGCCACCGCAGCTTACCCACCGCGCGCAAGAGCCCGGCCCGTCGGTGTTGCGGGTGGCCAACCTGATCCTGCCGCGTGAAGACCAGTTTGGCGTTGATCTGGAAGCCATCAGCTTTGAAGTGCGCTCGGGCGAAGTGGTGGGCATTGCCGGGGTCTCGGGCAATGGCCAAAAGGAACTGTTGTGTGCGCTGTCGGGCGAAGATGTCCGTGCCGCAGCGGGAGCCGTGCGCATTGGCCGTATCGACGTGTCAAGGCTGCACCCGGGCCATCGGCGCAAGCTCGGTTTGTATTTTGTGCCTGAAGAACGTCTTGGCCGCGGGGCCGTGCCGACCTTGTCACTGGCGCACAACCTGTTGCTGACGCGCCAGGAGGCGATTGCCTACCGGGGGTTTTTGGGCGGCTGGATTCGCGTCAAACAACTGGAGACGCAAGCCGCTGGCATCATTGCCCGCTTCAAGGTCAAGGCCGGTGGGCCGCGCTCGCTGGCGCGTTCGCTGTCAGGCGGAAATTTGCAAAAATTCATTGTGGGACGCGAAATCGATGCCAACCCCAAGTTATTTATCGTCTCGCAACCCACCTGGGGTGTTGATGTGGGTGCGGCGGCGCAGATTCGCGGCGAAATCCTGGCGCTGCGTAATGCCGGTTGCGCCGTGCTGGTGGTCAGTGAAGAGCTGGACGAACTGTTTGAAGTGTCTGACCGCCTGCATGTGATTGCGCGTGGCCAGTTGTCGCCCTCGGTGCCAACGGCGCAGGCCACGGTGGAACAAATTGGCGAATGGATGAGCGGCTTGTGGGACCACGCAGTGCAGGCGCATCTGGCGGCAAAAGATGCCCTGCTTGATGCCGCGCAGGAGGTCGATCATGCTCAAGCTTGAAGCCCGCGCCGAGCCGTCCGCTACCTGGACCTACGCCTCGCCACTGCTGGCGCTGGGCATCACCGTGGTCATCGGTGTGTTGATGTTCACCGCGCTGGGCAAAGACCCGCTGCGCGGGCTGGAGATGTTTTTCTGGCTGCCGATCAAAAGCGGTTATGCCTGGGGCGAGTTGCTGGTCAAGGCGACACCGCTGCTGCTCATTGCGCTGGGGCTGGCCGTGTGTTTCAGGTCCAACGTCTGGAACATCGGGGCCGAGGGGCAGTACATCATCGGGGCCATTGCGGCGGCCGGTGTGGCGCTGATGGCCGATGCCCAGTCAAGCCGTTGGCTGGTGCTGGCCGTCATGCTGGCCGGCATGCTGGGTGGCATGGCGTGGGCCAGCATCACGGCGGTGCTGCGCGACCGCTTTAACGCCAATGAAATTCTGGTCAGCCTGATGCTGGTGTATGTGGCGGTGCAGGTCTTGAGCTACCTGGTCGGCGGCCCATGGAAAGACCCCGGTGGCTTCAATTTTCCGCAAAGCAAGAACTTCGAGGCGGTGGCACGCATTCCGCGCCTGTTTGACGGCTCGCGGGTCAGCATTGGCGTGCTGCTGGCCGTGGCCGGGGTGGCGGGCCTGTGGGTGTTTTTGTTTCGGACCCGCACCGGTTTTTCCTTGCAGGTGGGCGGGCTGGCTCCGGCGGCAGCGCGTTATGCCGGTTTTTCGTCGCGCCGGGCGCTGTGGTCGGCGCTGCTGATCTCGGGTGGAGCGGCCGGGCTGGCCGGTGCGCTGGAAGTCGCCGGGCCGATTGGCCAGCTCACACCCTATGTGCCGGCCGGTTATGGTTTTGCCGCCATCATCGTCGCCTATGTCGGGCGGCTGCACCCGGTGGGCATGGTGTTGTCGGCCATTTTGATGAGCATGTTTTACATTGGTGGCGAAATGGCGCAGTCGCGCCTGGGCCTGACCAAATCGCTGACCGGCGTGTTCCAGGGTCTGCTGCTGTTTAGCCTGCTGGCCTGCGACACCCTGGTCAATTACCGCCTGAAGTGGCAGAAGGGTTGAGGTAAACCATGGAATCTTATGCCTTGCTGCTGGCGGCCACACTGAACGCGGGCACGGTGCTGGCGATTGCCTCGCTGGGCTTGCTGATCAACGAAAAGGTCGGAATCGTCAACCTGGGTGCCGAGGGCATGATGCTGTGCGCCGCGATTGCTGGTTTTGCCACGGTTGTTGGCACCGGCTCAGATACTCTCGGATTCATAGCTGGCATGGCAGTCGGGGCGGGGCTTGCGGCCGTTTTTGGCTTGTTGGTGATCTGGCTCAATACCAACCAGTACGCCACCGGGCTGGCGCTGACGCTGTTTGGTACCGGTTTTTCAGCCTTCATTGGCACCAATTTTGTGCAGGCCAAAATCCCCGAGCGCAGCAGTTTTGCGGTGCCTTATCTGGCAGATATCCCGCTGCTTGGCCCGGCCCTGTTCAGGCACCACCCGCTGGTCTATCTGACGGTGTTGCTGGCCTTGGCACTGATCTGGTTCATGTACCGCACCCGCAGCGGCCTGATCATGCGCAGCGTCGGTGAAAGCCCCGAGTCGGCCCATGCGCTGGGCTACCCGGTGCGCCGCATCCGGCTGCTGGCGGTGGTGGTGGGCGGGGCGCTGTGTGGCTTGGCGGGGGCCTATATTTCGGTGGTTTACACGCCGCTGTGGGTGGAGGGTATGGTGGCCGGCAAGGGCTGGATCGCGCTGGCGCTGACCACTTTTGCCACCTGGCGCCCGGCGCGCGTGTTGCTGGGTGCCTATCTGTTCGGTGGTGTCACCATGCTACAGTTTCATTTGCAGGGCATTGGGGTCGATGTGCCGAGCCAGTTTTTGAGCATGTTGCCTTATGTGGCCACCATCGTGGTGCTGGCGCTGATCTCGCGCAACCCGCAATGGATTCGCATCAACATGCCAGCCAGCATTGGCAAACCTTTTTATCCAGGTGCCTGAACGCCTGGTTCATTCATAATTGAACTTTTTTTAACCCCGTCGCAACCCCCTGTTTGAAGGAATAGACATGACTGACCTGCAAAAACGTTCGCTGCTCAAAGCAGCAGCCCTGACCGCCGTGGCTTCGGCTGCGTTGGTGGGCTGTGGCAAGAAGGAAGAGCCGGCTCCCGCGCCAGCACCGGCCCCGGTGGCCTCGGCACCCGCGCCCAAGCCGGCACCGCTGAAAATTGCCTTTGCTTACGTTGGCCCGGTGGGCGACGGTGGCTGGACCTTTGCACATGACAATGGCCGCAAGGCGCTTGAAAAAGAGTTTGGCGACAAGATCGTGACCTCGTTTGTCGAGAATGTGCCCGAGTCGGCTGATGCCGAACGTGTCATTCGTGATATGGCCGGACAAGGCAACAAGCTGATCTTTGGCACCACCTTTGGCTACATGGAGCCGATGCTCAAGGTGGCGGCTGATCTCAAGGATGTCAAGTTTGAGCATGCCACCGGCTACAAGCAGGCCGAGAACATGCGCACCTATGACAGCCGCACCTACGAAGGCGCCTACATGGCAGGTGTGATTGCCGGCAAGATGACCAAGAGCAACACCTTGGGTGTGGTGGCCTCGATCCCGATTCCTGAAGTCATCCGCAATATCAACAGCTTTACCTTGGGTGCGCAAAGCAGCAACCCCAAGGTCAAGACCAAGGTGGTCTGGGTCAACGGCTGGTTTGACCCACCGAAAGAAACCGAAGCTGCCACCAGCCTGATCAATGGCGGCGCTGACGTGTTGTTCCAGAACACCGACTCACCGGCCGTGCTGAAGACCGCTGAAGCCAAGGGCAAGCGCGCTTTTGGCTGGGATTCCGACATGACGGCCTACGGCCCCAAAGCCCACCTGGCCTCTGCGGTGATCAACTGGGGTCCGTATTACATCAAGTCCACCCGTGAAGCTCTGGAAGGCAACTGGAAAGGTGGCAGCGCCGCCTGGTGGGGTGTGAAGGAAGGCGCGATTGACATCGTGTCCATCGCCGAGGATGTTCCGGCCGATACCAAGGCCAAGGTAGAAGAAGTGAAAAAAGGTCTGTCTGACGGCAGCTTTGTGATCTGGAAAGGCCCGATCGTGGACAACACCGGCAAAGAACAGTTGGCCAAGGATGCTGTGGCGGACGACAAGTTCCTGGGTGGTCTGAGCTTTTATGTCAAGGGTGTGGAAGGCAAGATCCCCGGCGGCAAGTAAGTGCGCGGCCTGATCGCAGGCCGACCCGGCAATCCAACCCAGCCTGACCCGCTGGGTTTTTTGTGGCTGCGAGGTTGTTCGATGCTCGGGCTGTTGCTGGGCATGGTGCAAGGTGTGGCGGCCGAGGTGTTTACGGCCCGAGCTACCCTTGTGTCGGACGGCGATACGCTATGGGTGCAACCTGCAGACGGTGGACCCACGCGCAAGCTGCGCCTGCAGGGTCTGGATGCGCCTGAAATTTGTCAATCGGGTGGCGAAGCCGCTCGGGCCGCACTTGGGGCGCTGGTGGCTACCAAGACCTTGAAGGTGGAAGTGCGGTACTACGACAACTATGGCCGCGGACTGGCAAAAATCCGGGTCGGGCAGGAGGATGTGGGGTCGCTGATGGTGGCTGCTGGCTACGCCTGGTCGTCGCGCTGGCGGCGGAGCCTGGGGCCATATGCCTCAGAGGAAGGCACTGCCCGCCGGGCCAGGAGGGGTATTTTTTCAGCGACTGAGCCCGAACAGCCCCGCGACTTTCGGCAGCGGCACGGCAGTTGTTATCCACCCTGAACTGGCAAAGCGGTGCCACTCAGGCGGCCGTGCCGCAAACCGGGCAGCGGGCATTGCGGCCAACCGCCAGTTCGGTGAATTCCATGGCCCGACCGTCAATCATCAGCAGTCGGCCGGTCAGTGGGCGTCCCACTTTGCTGATGAGTTTGAGCGCTTCGGCCGCCTGCAGGCTACCCACGATGCCCACCAGGGGCGCAAATACGCCCATGGTGGCGCAGCGGGTTTCTTCAAACTGAGTGTCTGGCGAAAAAACACAGGCGTAACACGGTGATTGCGCGTTGCGCGAGTCATAGACACAAACCTGGGCATCAAAGCGGATCGCCGCACCCGAAACCAGCGGTGTGTGGTGTCGCACACAGGCGGCATTGATGGCATGGCGTGATGCAAAGTTGTCGCAGCAGTCCAGCACCACATCGTTAGCGCGAACCAGCCGGTCCAGCAGCGCAGCGTCGGCCCGGGCCTCAAGGGCAGTCACTTTAACGGTCGGATTGATGTCATGGATAGCTGTCTGGATCGACAGCACCTTGGGCAGGCCAACACGGGCCTCGGTATGGGCAATCTGCCGCTGCAGGTTGGTTCGGTCAACCCGGTCATCGTCCACCAGCGTGATATGCCCAACCCCGGCTGAGCCCAGATACAGTGCTGCGGGTGAGCCCAATCCGCCTGCCCCAATGATGAGCACCTGCGCACCTTGAATCAGCGCCTGTCCTTCCAGGCCAATTTCATTGAGAAGGATATGGCGCGAGTAGCGCAGCAGATCAGCGTCCTGCATCCGTATCGCCGGTCTAGTTCTCTTTCTTTTCTTCGGTGCGTTCCACCTGGGTCTTGCTGACCATGACGGGCAAACCCTTGAGTTGCTTGATGGCCTGGATGAGCTGGAAGTCCTTGTCTGAGCCAAATTCTGGCGCTTTACGATCTGCTGCCGGCTTTTTCAACTCTTCTTCGAGTTTCTTGCGAGCCTCTTCGCGTGCCTTTTCGCGGCTGTCGTCCTTGGTCTCCTGACCCTGGCCACTGCCCAGGTGTTTTTCAAGATCGGCTTCCCGGGTGCGCAGAGCGGCAAACAGGTTGCCTTCTTCGGTTTCGTCAATCATCACGTCAGGCACGATACCTTTGGCCTGGATTGACTTGCCGCTGGGCGTGTAGTAACGGCTGGTGGTGAGCTTGAGCGCTGCCGTGGGGCAGTTGTCCATGCGAAAGGCCGAGTCCAGACAGACCGCCGTTTGCACCGAGCCCTTGCCAAAGGTCTGACTTCCCAGCAGCTTGGCGCGTTTGTGGTCCTGCAGGGCACCTGCCACAATTTCGCTGGCCGAGGCTGAACCTTCATTGACCAGGACAACCAACGCGACCGACTTCAGGGCACCATGGGTCACCTCATCAAGCTGCTTAAGGGGGTCGCCGCCGCGTCGGGCGTAGAAGCGCGGCGAAGCCTTGTAAGTGAACTTGCTTTCTGCCAACTGGCCATTGGCCGACACCACAGTCACGTTTTCGGGCAAAAAGGCAGCCGAGATGGCCACTGCCGCATCCAGATAGCCGCCCGGGTCATTGCGCAGATCCAGCACCAAGCCCTTGAGCTTGGGTTCTTGTTTGTAGATCTCTTCCATCTTGCGGGCAAAGTCTGCCACCGTGCGTTCCTGGAACTGACTAACGCGAATCCAGGCGTATCCCGGTTCCACCAGTTTGCTGCGCACCGACTGGGTGCGAATTTCTTCGCGCACGATGGTGACCGGAAAGGTGCGGTTTTCGTCCTTGCGAAAAATGCTCAGCTGCACTTTGGTGTTGGGCTCGCCACGCATGCGTTTAACCGCCTCGTTCAGCGACAAACCCTTGACCGGGGTGTCGTCAATCTTGACGATCAGGTCGTTGGGTTTGAGCCCGGCCCGAAAAGCCGGCGAGCCTTCGATCGGCGACACCACCTTGACCAGCCCGTCTTCTTGCGAAATTTCGATGCCAACACCGACAAATTTGCCAGTGGTTCCCTCGTTGAAATCTTTTAACGCTTTTTTGTCCAGGTACACCGAATGCGGGTCGAGCCCGGCCACCATGCCGGCAATGGCATCGGTGATGAGCTTTTTCTCATCGACCGGTTCGACATAATTGCTCTTGACCATGCCAAATACGGCGGCCAACTGTTGCAACTCTTCCAGGGGCAACGGTGCCAGCGTGCCGCGCGCCACGGTTTGTAAGGACACCGTGGTCAGGGCACCGGCTAAGACCCCCAGGGAAATCCAGCCAGTGATTTTCAGTTTGTGACCCATTTTGATTCCAGAACATGTGAAAGCGGGCGAATTTGAGCCAGTTGGAGCCCGGTCGGTGGCACGGGTTCCCTTGTCAGACAAAAACAATTCAGGTCGTGCCCTCTGCTGCGACTACTGCTGCCTTGGCTGCTGTATCGACATCGCCCTGATGATAATGCTTGATGGGTTGAAGCGCATCGTCGAGCTCGTAAACCAGTGGAATGCCATTGTGAATATTCAGGCTGATGATGTCACAGTAGGGGTAGCGCGTTTGAGCGCGCCGGTGTCGCCCACATCAAGTCATAACCCCCGGCTTTGAGCAGTCGCCCGGAGTTTTTGGCCTGCTCAAGGCCCGTTGGGGTCAAATCAACGTCGGTCCAGCCAGTAAAACGGTTTTCAAGGTTCCAGGCGGATTCACCGTGGCGGATAAGTACAAGTTTTTTCATGGCATTTCCCGATGCACTGCTTGGGCGGCCACTGCATTCTAAAATGATGGGCAAATGTATTCGTCTGACCTAAAGGATTCTCAAGTGAAATTTTTTCTCGATAACTGGATGCTGATGGCCGTTGCGCTGTCAGCAGGTGGTATGTTGCTGTGGCCGATCGTGAGTGGCGGTGGGCCAGGTGCTCTGACCGCAGATGGTGCGGTGCAGTTGATCAACCGCGAAAAGGCGGTGGTGATTGACGTGTGTGAGGCCTCTGAGTTCGCCAACGGGCATGTTGTCGGGGCCAAAAACATTCCCCTGGGTCAACTTGAAGGCAAGCTGGGTTCGGCTGTCAAGAACAAGGCGCTGCCGGTCATCATGGTCTGTTACTCGGGTGCCCGCAGCAAGCGGGCGGTGTCAATTGCCAAAAAGCTCGGGTTTGACCATGCGGTGTCACTGTCCGGCGGCATGAATGCGTGGCGTACCGCCAACTTGCCGGTCGAACGCGCCTGATGTCCCCCGAAGAAAGCCCTGTCATGTCACCCGTCAAGATGTATACCACCGCGGTTTGCCCCTATTGCATTCGCGCCAAACAGCTGTTGAAAGCCCGCGGTGTCGAGCAGATCGATGAAATCCGCATTGATCTGAACCCGACCGAGTTGCAATCCATGATGAGCCTCACCGGCAGGCGTACCGTGCCGCAAATCTTCATTGGCGACACCCATGTCGGCGGTTGCGATGACCTGATTGCGCTCGATGGCCGCGGTGGCTTGCTGCCCCTGCTGACCAACGCCTGAGATAATTCGGCGTCCGCCTTGTTGCCCGGCGCAGCGTTTGCGTCGGGTTTGCTTTTTTTAGTGAAAGAAATCCATGTCCGAGACCCAAGACCCCGTGTTCCAGATTCAGCGTGTCTATCTCAAGGAGGCCTCCCTTGAACAACCCAATTCGCCGGCCATTTTGTTGGAACAGGAGCAGCCGACGGTCGATATTCAATTGGGCGTGAACGCCTCGCCAGTGGCAGAGGGCATCTATGAGGTGTCGGTGACTGCCACCGTGCAAACCAAGATCAAGGACAAAACAGTGTTTCTGGTGGAAGCGACACAAGCCGGCATTTTTGAAGTGCGCAACCTGCCGCCAGAGCAAATGGGCCCGATCATGGGTATTGCCTGCCCGCAAATCGTCTACCCCTATCTGCGTGGCAACGTGGCTGACCTGATCCAGCGCGCCGGTTTTCCGCCAGTGCATCTGTCGGAGATCAACTTCCAGGCCATGTATGAGCAACAGCAGGCCGCCCAGAGCGACGACGCGCCGCGGATTGTGACCCAGTAGCCGATGAGCGTTTAGGAATCAAGCCATTGTTCCGATTGCGTAAGTAGCTATGAAAATTGTAGTTTTCGGGGCCGGGGCTTGGGGTACAGCTTTGGCCATCAGCGCGGCGCGCAATGGCTCGGCGCAACACCAGGTGACACTGTGGGGGCGTTGTCCAGCCCAGATGGCGCAGATGCAGGCGCAGCACGAAAACCAGCGCTATCTGGCCGGTGTTGTCTTGCCGCCCGAATTGTCATTGAGTGCGGTGCCGGTGCCAGAATGGGTGCGACTGACGCGCGATACGGGCTTGATCGTGCTCGCCACGCCCATGGCGGCGCTGCGTCAGATGTTGTCTTGTTTGCGCGGTTGCCGGGTGCCGGTGGCGTGGCTTTGCAAGGGTTTTGAGGCCCCTGTTGCTGAATGTTTTGGGCTTCTAGCCCATGAGATACAAGCGCAGGAAGCTCCTGAATTAATAGCTGGTGTGTTCAGCGGTCCGAGTTTTGCACAAGAAGTTGCCGCTGCTCAACCCACCGCGCTGGTGGCCGCCAGTGCGCATGAGGTGGTGCGACAGGCATTGCTTGATGCCTTTCACAGCCCCAGCTTGCGGGTGTACGCCAGCGCTGATCTGGTGGGTGTCGAGGTGGGCGGGGCAGTGAAAAACGTGCTGGCCATTGCCACCGGCTTGTGTGACGGTCTGGCGCTGGGCTTGAACGCACGTGCGGCCCTGATCACACGGGGCCTGGCCGAGATGACCCGTCTGGGATTGGCGTTGGGTGCGCGCGCCGAGACCTTCATGGGTTTGGGTGGCTTGGGTGACCTGGTGCTCACTGCCACTGGCGATCTGTCGCGCAACCGCCAGGTTGGCTTGGCGCTGGCGCACGGACAATCCCTGCAACAGGCCACGGCCGCACTGGGCCATGTGGCCGAAGGGGTTTACAGTGCGCGTACCGTGGTGCAGCGTGCCGCTTGTGTGGGTGTGAACATGCCCATTGCCCAGGCCGTCGTGGCGGTACTGGAAGGTCAGATGACACCACCGCAGGCGCTGGCCCGGCTGATGGGGCGCGAGCCCACGGCCGAACTGGCGACCATGGTTTGATGGAAAGCGAAGGAGAACACCCCATGACTGATTATTTTGATTTTTCCCCTGAATCGGTTGCCGCGCTGGCGCAGGCCGATGTCACCCGTGCCTTGCAGGAAGATGTGGGTGTGGCCGATCTGACGGCCGGTCTGGTAGACCCGGCCCGGCGGGCCCGTGCCGTGGTGGTGGCCCGCGAACCAACGGTGATTTGTGGTGCGCCCTGGGCCAGGTTTGCTTTGCAGCACCTGGATCCCAGCGCCGAAATCACCTGGCACATTCCTGAGGGTCATCGCTGTGAATCCGATCAGGTGGTGTTCGAGGTCGAGGGTCAGGCGCGTGCCCTGCTGACAGCCGAGCGAACGGCACTGAACTTCCTGCAATTGCTCAGTGCCGTGGCCACCAAGACCAGCAGCTACGTGCAGGCCATCCGAGAGGTGCCTGGCGTGCGCGCCGGCATTGTGGATACCCGCAAGACCATCCCTGGTTTGCGCCTGGCGCAGAAGTATGCGGTGCGCACTGGCGGTGGGGTCAATCACCGGCTGGGTTTATACGATGCGGTGCTGATCAAGGAAAACCACATTGCGGCCGCAGGCGGCGTGACGGCGGTGTTGAAACGGGCTGCCGAAATTGCCCCCCAGGCCAGATTTGTGCAGATCGAAGTGGAAACCCTGGACCAGCTCAGGGAAGCGCTCCGGGCGGGTGCCAACATGATTCTGCTGGACAACATGGGCTTGTCGCAACTGCATGAAGCGGTGCGCATCACCGCAGGACGGGCGGTGCTGGAGGTTTCGGGTGGGGTGAACCTGTCCGGTGTCTGCGCCATTGCGGCCACGGGTGTCGACCGGATTTCGATTGGTGAGCTGACCAAGAGCGTCAAAGCCATCGATTTTTCCATGCGTTTTGTCGACATGCCGGTCTGAGTCAGAGCGGCCAGCGGTTCATTTTTTATCTGGAGATACCATGACAGACCCGGCTTTGGCCATCAAGGCGGTGGACTACGAGCAACCGCAGAGCGAGCCACAGGCGGGTGGCTCGCTCTGCGCCACCAAACACGCCTGGGCCCGGGTGCCGGTTGAACCCTCGGCGGCCCAGCGCGGCGCGCTGAAAGACCAGATCCGGCGCTTGCTCAAGCAAAAAAATGCGGTGCTGGTGTCGCATTATTATGTTCACCCGGACTTGCAGGACCTGGCGGAAGAAACCGGTGGTCTGGTCAGCGATTCACTGGAGATGGCTCGTTTTGGCCGTGACCACGCCGCCACCACGCTGGTGGTCGCGGGGGTTCGTTTCATGGGTGAAACCTCGAAGATCCTGTCGCCGGGAAAAACCGTGCTGATGCCCGACCTGGATGCCAATTGCTCGCTTGACCTGGGCTGCCCGCTGGATGAATTCAGCGCGTTTTGCGATGCCCATCCCGGGCGCACGGTGGTGGTCTATGCCAACACCAGTGCAGCGGTCAAGGCGCGTTCTGACTGGCTCGTCACATCCAGCTGCGCGCTCGATGTGGTGCGCGCCCTCAAGGACAAGGGCCACAAGATTCTGTGGGCGCCCGACCGGCATCTGGGGGGTTACATCCAGCGTGAAACCGGTGCCGACATGGTGCTGTGGGGCGGCTCCTGCATCGTGCACGATGAGTTCAAGGCGGTTGAGCTTGAAGCCCTGATGGCCGAGCACCCGGGCGCCCGGGTGTTGGTACACCCCGAATCGCCCGAGCAAGTGGTGGCGCTGGCTGACGCAGTGGGTTCAACCTCGGGCATTCTGAAAGCCGCGCGTGAGATGGATGCCAGTACCTTCATCGTTGCCACCGACAACGGCATGATGCACAAGCTGCGCACGCTGAACCCCGGCAAGCGGTTTCTGGAAGCCCCCACAGCCGGCAACAGCGCCACCTGCAAGAGTTGTGCCCACTGCCCCTGGATGGCCATGAACGGTCTGGCTGACGTGGTCCGCGTGCTGGAGACCGGCACCAACGAAATTCAGGTGGACCCGGCTATCATGGCTCGTGCCCGCCTGCCGATTGACCGTATGCTGGCATTTACTGCCGCGCTCAAGAATGGCCAGGATGCAGGTAGCCTGGTGGCCCATCTCGGGGCCGCCTGATCACCCAAAGAACAATTGCCATGAACCAAACCACCGAACGCCCGCCATTGCCTGATCATCTGTCCATTGACGCGCGCAGCCCCCATCACGTGGCAGCCGTATTCGAGCATGACGTGGGTATCCGCTTCAACGACAAGGAGCGCATGGATGTCGAGGAATACTGCATCAGCGAAGGCTGGATCAAGGTGCCCGCCGGCAAGTCGCGCGACCGCAAGGGCAATCCCCTGTTGATCAAGCTCAAAGGCAAGGTAGAAGCCTTTTATCGGTAATTGGTCACCCTCAGTTGCCGTCAATCAGTTGCAGCAGTTCGGCAGCAAAGCGCTCCGGACTCGACAGCTGAGGGCTGTGGTCAGCGCCCTCGTAGAAACTCAGCCGTGCATGGGGTATCTGGGCTGCAACATAGTGGGCGGTTTCGGCCGTGTAGAAGTTGCTGGCGGTACCGTAGGCCAGCAGCGTGGGTGCCTTGATGGTGGGTAACACGCTACGGTAATCGGCGGCCACCAGGGAATTCCAGATGCCAATGGCGGTCGCCGGGTTGATGCTGCGCATGTACTCGCGCACGACGCGCCAGCCCGAACTGTTGCGCAAGTAGCTCTCGCGGGCTTTGTCGTTGAGACCGAGCGCGGCCAGACGCAACACCGCTTCAACAAAGTCGGTCCCCAGATCATCTTGCAAGCGTTGTGCCCGGACGCTGTCGAAATCGCCGTAAATGCCCTTGTTCCAACTGTCGTCGGTGAGCAGCCTGGGCGACTGGTCAATGAAAGCAAGATGTGAAAAACGCTCGCCACCGAAATCGCCCAGACATTGCCACAGGGTCAAAGCGCCCATCGAGTGGCCAACGGCAGCGACCTGCGCGATGCCATAGTGGTCCAGCAGGTTGATGATGTCGGGGCGCAACAGGCAATGGCGCAGGGCCAGTGATTCGATCAGTGGTGCCCAGGCGGTATGGTTGGCAGTCCAGCCGTGCAACAGCAGGATGGGCGAGCCACTGCCGCAGCGGTAGACGTGAAGTTGCTCGCCATCGTCGGCGTTAATCGTGTCGTGTTTCATCGGTGCTGGCCACAAGGCAATGTGGCAGTGGTCAGAACTATCTGGTTCATCGGTGTTGCAAGTTTGTCAGGCGGTGCCGCGGCAATGAGGCGCAGGTGGCAGCCCGCCTGATCATGGCATGTTATTCGATTTCCAAATCATCCTTGTCGTTGCTGCCTCGCCTTGTCCTCCCAATACATCTGAAGATGTATTGGCACAAGCCAGTGCACTGCCGGCGGCTTCGCGCCCAGACACAAATGATTTGGAAATGGAATACTTGACTGCACTGCATTGCACTGCGCTGGAATGGGCCAATTTCATGGTCCATTGGCACCGGGCCGCACACCCGTTGGCGGGCAACCCCGGATGATCCGACGCGCAAGTCTGGCATGATCACTGCTACGGTTGCCATGGCACGCTTGCTGGTTTCTGCGGGGCGCTGGGTTGCAGTTCAAAGTAAATCAACGTGATCGGGTACAAAACCATGAATATCCAAAACGGCTGCGATATTGAACACCTGGATGTGGGCATGATCGCCACTTTCGCCAAGACCATCACTGCGACCGACATCGTGCTGTTGGCGAGTGTCTCGGGTGATATCAAGGCCGTCCATCTGAATGAGGACTCCGCCAGCACAAGGGCGTTCAAGCGGCGCATTGCGCACGAAGCACAGATCAAAATGGGTTCTTCTGTCACAGGCGCAGCAAAGGCCGCCGTCGGGGCCGGCACTTGATGCGCGCGCCTGCGTCGGGCTTTGTTGGCAACTGGTTTGCCGCAAGTCGATCTGCCGGCCTGGGTGTTGCCATCAACAGGTTTTTTGTTGCTGCGCTTTCGACGCTGGTCTTGTTGTTGTCAGCCTGCAGCACGGCCCCAATGCCTCGCGCCGGTATGCCGCTGGGACAAGCGGCCGAAGTTCTGTCCCGGATTTCGCCGGAGCAGGCGGGTGAGGTCACTGTGTATGCCCTTGGTCTGGTGGGTACACCCTATCGGTACGGCGGCAACACCCCCGAGTCGGGTTTTGACTGCAGTGGTCTGATCGGGCATGTGTACCAAACCCGGGCCGCGATGGCAGCGCCGCGGACAGTGGCCATGCTCCGGGATTGGGGGCAGCCGGTCAATGCTGATCAACTTCGTTCGGGTGATCTGGTGGTTTTTCTACAGGGCGGTGCAGCGACTCATGCCGGGATTTATGTGGGTGCCGGGCGCTTTGTTCACGCGCCTTCGACCGGCGGCAGAGTCAGACTGGATGCCTTGAGCGCCCGGCATTGGGCAGCTCAGGCGACGATATTTCGTCGCCCTTGACAGCTTCACGCCAAAGCGGCTTTGGTACCCTGAAAGGATGGCAGCTCGTTATAGGGTGCCTGAAAGTCAACACATCGGCCTGAAATAGGCATAAACTGCCAGATATGGGGCGGCCATGGCCCTTTCCGGAAAGGTTCATCATGAATATCAACGACTTTGTGGCAGCCAATTCTGCAAGATCGTATCTGGGTCTTAACCCGGGAACCCAGTCAACGTCCAGCACGGGTGCGGTCGGGCAAGGAGGGTTGCGCAAGGCTGAGCAACGCATCCAGTCCCAGGTGGATGTGACCTCGGCCCAGTTGTCCTCATTTGGCAAGCTCAAGTCAGCCGTGTCGGGCACCCAGATTGCCGCCAAGGCGCTGGGCAGTCTGCCCAACACCAGTACCAACGCTGCGGTCAAATCGGCGGCCGAAAGCTTTGTAGGTGCTTTTAACGCCGCAGTCAGCGCGGCCAAAACCACGTCGACTGGGGCTGGAGAGTCTGCAACGGCGCAGAGCGCCAGCAGAGTTGGTCGGGATTTGGTGCGCACTGTCTCGGCAGATGCACCAACGCGCGATTCGCTCAAGAAAATTGGCTTCAACCTGGCATCCGACGGCAGCTTGACGATCGACACCAAAAAGTTTGATGCGGCGCAGACGGCCGATCCAGCCGCCGTCAGAATCACCCTCGCCAAAATGGGTCAGCAGGTGGACAAAACCGCCACCCAGGAGCTGGCCAGCAACGGCAACGTCAGCAGCACAGTGAGCTCATTGACGCAACGTGCCTCGGTCCTGAAAAACCAGCAAAGCACCTTGGCCTCCTTGCAGCAAACGACGGGTGACACATTTGGCAGCGGCAGCAGTTACGGCAATGCTTTCTCTGGCTTTGGCAATCTGGGTCTGTCCGCCTACAGAAATTATTGAACAGCAGTTTTACCGCCGCCACAGCTTCGGTAAATCCACCGACAGTGCGGTGCCACACAAGATGATGGCAGCACACAGCAGCATCCAGAGTGTGACGGATTCGCCCAAAAAAATGGCACCGTAAATCACCGCAAACACCGGAATCAAAAAAGTCACGGTCAGCGACCCCGCCGCGCCGATTTTTTCAATCAGCCTGAAAAACAGTACATAGGCGATGCCGGTGCATAACACACCCACCGCCAGCAACGCCAGCCAGGCCTGCGCACCGGGATTTTGTGCTGGCCAAAGCCACAGCGTTGGCACCAGCAACCCGAGCGCGGCACCCATCTGGCTACCCGTGGCAATCACCAGTGAGGGCACGCCGCTGAGGTAGCGCCGGGTGAAACTGGCTGAAATGCCGTAGCACAGACAGGCAAACAGGCAGGCGACAACGGCCCAGCCGCTGGACAAGCCAGACGCATCAGGTTTGAAACTGGCTTTGCCCCAGGCCAGCATGGCAACACCGACGAAGCCAATCAGCAGGCCGACGATCTTCAGGCCATGCGGTCGGTCTTTCAGCCAGACCCAGGCCACCAGCGCACCAAACAACGGCACGGTGGCATTGAGCAGTGACGACAGGCCGGTGCTGATGGACAGCAAGGCGAACGAAATCGAGGCAAACGGAAGCCCCGAGTTCAGCATGCCCAAAACGAAAAGCTTGGATCGATGTTGCACCAGCGCGGCCCACAGTCCGCGCATCAGCAGCAAGGGCAGCAAAAACACCGAAGCCACCACCACCCGGACACCGGCCGTGGGCAGCGCGCCAAACTCCGCAGCGCCCAGCTGCATGAACAAAAACGAGGCACCCCACAAGGCCGACAACAGGATGAATTCGGCAAGCCAGG
>JAIFMA010000010.1 GCA_020048795.1 Rhodoferax sp. | reverse complement strand
TATGATTGAAGTTGGTCATCCATTGCCCGCCGTGACCCTGATGGAGTTCTCAGAAGTGGCAAGTGGCGCTTGCAGCATCGGCCCCAATCCGGTGGATGTGACAGCTGCCAGTGCCGGCAAGACCATCGCCCTTTTTGCGCTGCCGGGTGCTTTCACGCCGACATGTTCTGCCAAACATGTGCCGGGCTACATTGAGAACGCTGAGGCACTCAAAGCGGCTGGTGTCGATGAAATATGGTGCCTGAGTGTCAATGACGCATTTGTCATGGGTGCCTGGGCACGTGATCAGAAAACGGGTGACAAGGTGCGTATGCTGGCGGACGGTGACGCAGCGTTTGCCAAAGCAACCGGCCTGACGCTCGACTTGACCGGCAAGGGACTGGGACTGCGCAGCAACCGCTACTCAATGCTGGTCAAAGACGGCCGGGTTGTCACCCTCAACGTTGAAGGCCCCGGAAAATTTGAAGTCAGCGACGCTGCTACGCTGCTAGCTCAGGCTAAAAGCGCCTGAACTCAACCCGCCCAGGTCACTGCGGCGTACACCAGTGCACTGCATGACAGGATGATGATGCCCGCCTTGACTCGGTCAGCCAGTTGGTCGCTCGAACTCGGCGCGGGGAAATCAAGTGCCTTGTCTCCCGTCAGCATCGGGCGCACCAGGTTTTCGCCCTTTTGCAGAAAGTACGCCGCGATGGCTGCCAGGTGAAGTACCACCAGCGCCAGCAAGATGAGCTTGCCCACCTCTTTGTGATAGAAGGTGGCATTGCCCACCCAGGTGGCCGAGACAAATTTGACCAGCGGCCCGGCGGACGCAATTTCATCATCGCTGAACAGTCCTGAGGCCACCTGTAGGCTTAAAAACCCCAGCAGTGCGAAGACTGAAAACGCGCCGAGCGGGTTATGCCCTACCGAGTCTGTCGCATCCCCCCGTCCGTGGACGTAACGCCAAATCTGGCCTGGACGATAAAGAAAGCTGCCAAAACGCGACCAGTGGCCGCCCACAAACCCCCAGACCAGGCGAAATACCAGCAAACTCAAAACACAATAGCCAAATCGGAAATGCCACGTCATGGCAGCGCCACCTAGCTGGGCCGTCACCACCAGACACACGACACAGACCGCAAGAGCCCAGTGAAACACGCGGGTCGGGGCATCCCATACACGAACAACAGCTTTCATATTTACCTCAGTTTTGGTGCCATCTGCACAAATTTCCAAATCACCCTAAACTCCCGCCCTGTCAGTTTTTATTTCAGTTTAACTTTGATCGGAATCCCATGACTAAATTTTCTGCTGTTCTCCTTGCCACCCTTGGTGCCAGCTTCGTGTTGCCTGCTGCTGCCCAGTTTGCCAAGCCTGAAGATGCCATCAAGTACCGCAAGAACGCGTTGTTTGTGATGCAACAAAATTTTGGCCGTGTGGCTGCCATGGCCGGTGGTAAAGCACCGTTTGATGCCAAGGTCGCAGCTGAAAGTGCTGCCGTGGCTGAATTCGCCGCCAAACTGCCCTGGGAAGGATTTGGCCCGGGCACAGACAAGGGTGATACCAAGGCCAAGTCCGAAATCTGGACAGAAAAAGCCAAGTTCGATGACTACGCCCACAAACTGCAGACTGAGATGGCCAAACTGACCGTCGCAGCCAAGAGCGGCAGCCTCGACAACATCAAGGTCGCCGTCAATGCGGTCGGTGGCACCTGCAAATCCTGTCACGACGACTTCCGCGCCAAGTAAAGCTGTTTCCTGATGCAGGTGGTGCTGGCAACCCCGTCAGTGCTGCCAGGCGTTAAGATGACTCACTTCCAGTTCACACAAGGTCATCCCATGCAGCGCCGTCAGGTCAGCACCTTTCTCTTTTCAATGACTGCCAGCTCGCTGGCATTTTTACATGACACTGCGCTGGCGCAGTCTGCAGGCCCACTGTCAAACCTTCAGGTGTCACAGGGTCTGAGCGCTGCGCTGGAACAGGGCGCGCGTTCAGCCATCACCTTGCTGGGCCGCCCGGATGGCTTTTTGGGCAACGAACGGGTTCGCATTCCCTTGCCGGGCTATCTGCAGGATGCCGCAAAACTGTTGCGCACCTTTGGACAGGGTGCGCGGCTCGATGAACTTGTCAACGCCATGAACCATGCCGCTGAAGCCGCCGTCCCGTTGGCGCAGGACACGCTGGTGGGTGCGGTGAAATCCATGAGTTTTCAGGATGCCCGGACCCTTCTTGGTGGCAGTGATACCTCGGTCACCCGGTTTTTTGCCGACAAGACGCGCGGGTCGCTGGCGCAAAAATTTCTTCCTGTGGTCACAAAAGCTACCTCTCAGGTCAATCTGGCCGAGAAATACAACCAGATCGCCAGCAAAGCCGCGTCCATGGGGCTGCTCAAGGATGACCAGGTCAGCATCGAGCACTATGTCACCGACAAGACCCTCGATGGCCTCTATTTCATGATTGGCGAGGAAGAGAAAAAGATTCGCCAGGACCCGGTTGGCACTGGCAGTGCCTTGCTGCAGAAGGTGTTTGGTTCGCTGAAGTAAGCGCCCTCGCCTGCGATGTGCATGAGCACCATGCCAAGACGCACTGCCGTTTTGGTGTTTGTGGCATTTGCCACCGCGTATTTCTTGTCGGCCCTGATCCGTGCGATCACTGCCACCCTGTCGCCCGCGCTGACCCAGGAGTTTGCCCTGAGTGCCAGCGATTTGGGTTTGCTGGCCGGCGGATACTTTCTGGGCTTTGCCGCCACGCAGCTGCCGCTGGGTAGCTGGCTTGACCGCTACGGGCCCAGGACGGTGGTTCTAAGCCTGTTGACGGTCGCCGTTGCCGGATGCGCAGCCTTTGCCGTAGCGAGCAGTTTTAACGGCCTGTTGCTGGCCCGCGTCCTGAGCGGCATTGGCGTCAGTGCCTGCCTGATGGCCCCCCTGACTGGCTACCGACGCTGGTTTGCCGCTGCCTCCCAGATGCGGGCCAATTCCTGGATGCTGATGACCGGGTCGTTCGGCATGGTGGCCTCCACCCTGCCGGTTCAGTGGCTGATGTCGCTCACCAGCTGGCGTGTGCTGTTTTGGGGCCTGGCTGCGCTGGTGGTACTGGCGATGGGGCTGATTGCCTGGCAAGTTCCCTGCTGGTCGACGGCGACACCCGTTCCCACCGGAAAGACACCAACACCAAACATTCAAGCCAGCTACGGCGAAGTTTGGCACCACCCGTATTTTCAAAAAATGGCTCCGATGGGGTTTTTCATTTATGGCGGGTTGGTGGCCATGCAGACCCTGTGGGTCACACCGTGGCTGATTCGGGTCGACGGATGGACTGCACTGGAGGCCGCCAATGGCATGTTCTGGCTCAACATGGTGATGTTGCTGACCTTTTTGGGCTGGGGCCTGGTCAATCCGTGGCTGATCCGGCGTGGCTATAACGCCGCCCAGATGATCACCTATGGCATGCCTTTGAGCTTTGCTTGTCTAGCTATAATTACTATAGCTGGTAGCGCAAGCGGGTATTGGGCAGGAGCCGCTTGGGCCTTGTATTGCATGGCCTGTAGCTGTATCTCCCTGGCGCAACCTGCGGTGGCCCTGGCCTTTCCATCTACCTTGGCTGGGCGGGCCTTGTCGGCCTATAACCTGGTGATTTTTTCGGGCGTTTTTGTGGTGCAGTGGGGTATGGGCCTGATGCTGGATGGCTTCAAAGCACTGGGGTGGCCCGAAACCGAGGCTTTTCAGTCTGCCATGGGTATTTTTTTGCTGTCGACGGTGTTGTCTTATGTCTATTTTTTGACTGCAAAAAAGTCATAATCGACGCTAGGGATATCCCGAAAACAGCCTTACCCGCCACGCCTGATTCATGGTGTCGTCTCAATAAACATGAACAACGGTATTTTTATCATCGCCCACGCACCCTTGGCCAGCGCCTTGCGCCAATGTGTGTTGCATGTATTTCCGGATGCCGCCACGTCGCTGGCGGTGCTGGACGTGCAGCCCAATATGCCCACTGAAGAGAGCTTGGTGAGTGCCCGCATGACCATGGCCATGCTCAGCCAGCCCCAAACCCTGGTGCTGACCGACATGTTTGGTGCCACACCTTGCAACATTGCGCAAAAGCTGGTCGATGGGGTTAATTCCCGCCTGATTGCCGGTGTCAATTTGCCGATGCTGATGCGTGCCGTGACCTACCGCAACGAACCACTCGATGCGCTGGTAGCCCGTGCCCTGGCGGGCGCAACGCAGGGTGTCATGCAAGTCGCGGTCACAGCACCGCAAAACCAGCAACGGAAAATTCATGATAAAGACCACCACGACCATCAGCAATAAGCTCGGCCTGCATGCGCGCGCCTCCGCCAAACTGACCAAGCTGGCGGGCAGTTTTCCGTGCGAAGTCTGGATGTACCGGGGTGATCGTCGGGTCAATGCCAAAAGCATCATGGGCGTGATGATGCTGGCGGCTGGCATGGGCATTCAGGTCGATGTCGAAACCTACGGTGAACGTGAGCAGGAGGCCATGGACGCGATCGTGGCGCTGATCAACGACAAATTTGGAGAAGGTGAATAAATGACCCCCACGCTCGTCACTGCGTGTACTTCGCTGCCCCCCAGGGGGGCTAGCCTTGCTTGGGGCGGCCCGGCGCGGCCGTCTGTGGCCCCCACGCTCGTCACTGCGTGTACTTCGCTGCCCCCCAGGGGGGCTAGCCTTGCTTGGGGCGGCCCGGCGCGGCGGCTATGACCTTCTCCATTCACGGTCTGGCGGTTGCGCGCGGCATTGCCATTGGGCGTGCCGTGCTGGTGGCATCAAGCCGTCTTGATGTTGCACACTATTTCATCGAACCCTCGCAAGTCACGGCTGAAATCAACCGGGTGCGCGACGGTCGCGATGCGGTGGTCAGTGAAATCCACCGACTACAGCTCAACATTGCCCAGATGGGCCCCAAAGAGGCTCCCCATGAGCTGACCGCCTTCCTTGATGTGCATTTGCTGCTGTTGCACGATGAGGAGCTGGCGCTGGGTGTCAAACACTGGATCAGGGACCGGCTCTACAACGCCGAATGGGCCCTGACCAGCCAGCTCGAGGTGGTGGCCCGCCAGTTTGATGAGATGGAGGACGACTACCTGCGCGAACGCAAGGCTGATCTGGAGCAGATCACCGAGAAAGTCCTGCGTGCCATGCGCGGCGTGTCGTCGCCGGTGATCCAGCCACAGGTGCGCGCCAGCCGCAAGCCATCCCAGCAGGATTTGCTGCTCGATGACACGGTCGATGTCCCGCTGATCCTGGTGGCCCATGACCTGTCGCCAGCCGACATGCTTCAGTTCAAACAAAGCGTGTTTGCCGGGTTTGTCACGGATGTGGGTGGCAAGACCTCGCACACGGCGATTGTGGCGCGCAGCCTCGACATCCCGGCGGTGGTGGGGGCCCGCTGGAGCAGCCAGTTGATGCGCCAGGACGACTGGGTCATCATCGACGGCGATGCCGGCGTGGTGGTGGTAGACCCCTCGCCCATCATCCTGGCCGAGTATGGTTTCAAGCAGCGTCAGGGTGAACTCGAGCGTGGCCGTCTGGCGCGCCTGTTGCACACGCCTGCCATCACCATGGACGGCCAGAAGATCGAGCTGCTGGCCAATATCGAGATGCCCGATGACGCGGTGAGCGCCATGAACGCCGGTGCCGTGGGTGTGGGCCTGTTTCGCAGCGAGTTTTTGTTCATGGGTCGTCACGGCAAGCTACCCAACGAAGAAGAGCAATACAAGGCCTATCGGCGTGCTGTCGAAGGCATGCAGGGCATGCCGGTGACCATTCGCACCGTTGACGTTGGTGCTGACAAACCGCTGGACGAAACCCTGCGCAACGATGCCCATCTGAACCCGGCGCTGGGCTTGCGGGCGATTCGCTGGAGCCTGGCCGATCCGGCCATGTTTTTGACCCAGTTGCGCGCCATTTTGCGCGCCGCAGCGCACGGCCAGGTGCATTTGCTGATTCCGATGCTGGTGCACGCCAGCGAAATACGCCAGACCATCGCCCTGATCGACCATGCCCGGGTTCAGTTGGACAACCGGGGCGTGCCCTATGGTCCGGTCAAGGTGGGTGCCATGATCGAAATTCCAGCGGCGGCCCTGACGCTCAAGGTGTTTCTGAAATACTTTGATTTCCTGTCGATTGGCACCAATGACCTGATCCAGTACACGCTGGCCATTGACCGGGCTGACGAGTCGGTCGCGCATCTGTATGACCCGATGCATCCGGCGGTGCTGCGGCTGATTGCCAACACCATTGCCGAAGGGCATGCGCAGGGCAAGCCCGTGAGTGTCTGCGGCGAAATGGCCGGTGACGTGGCACTAACCCGCCTGTTGCTGGGCATGGGTCTGCGCAGCTTTTCCATGCATCCATCGCAAATCCTGTCAGTCAAGCAGGAGATTTTGCGTGCCGACACCAGCAAGCTGCGCGCCTGGGCCGAAGCCGTCATGGCCGACGACGAGCCCAGCAAACGCGTTGCCAAAAGCAACTGACACGGGGCCATGGCGGCCCCCTCAAACCAGCCGAAACAGCAGCGGAATCAGCAGTGCTGCCAACAGCACCTGTAGTCCCAGCGCCAGCCCGGCGTAGGCACCGGCATCGGCATTGACCTGCAAGGCCCGCGCCGCGCCAATGCCGTGCGCCGCCGTGCCCAATGCAAAGCCATGGGCGATCCAGCCAGCCCGGTCGCCACCCACACCCAGCAGCCCAAACAGCACTTTGGCACTCAGTGCACCCACCATGCCAGTCACCACAGCAAACACGGCAGCCAGCGCTGGAATGCCACCAATCTTGTCGGCAATGCCCATGGCCACCGGGGCCGTCACCGATTTGGGTGCCAGCGACAGCACCACGTCATGCGGCAAGCCCACCACCCAACCCAGCGCCAGGGCCGACCCGCTGGCGGCAGCGCCACCCAGCACAGCCGCTACCAGCAGCACCCACCAGCGCTGGCGCAACTCGACCCGGCGCTGCCACAAGGGCCAGCCCAGCGCCACCACCGCGGGGCCGAGCAAAAAGTGGATGAATTGGGCCCCGGAGAAATAGCTCGGATACCCCACGCCCGTGGCGGTCAGGATACCGGCAATCAACACCACCGACCACAACACCGGGTTGGCCCACGCCGCCTGATCGAGCCGGGCATAAGCTGCCTGCGCCAGCACATACACCACCAGCGTGGCGGTGAGACCAAACAAGGGGGTGGCCGACAGGTAAACCCAAAGCTCGACCCAAGTGGACAGCACAATCACCACCAGCATGCGCACGCCATACTGCCCCAGCAGGTCCAGATGCGTCATCACGCCCACCCCCACCGGTACAAACAGCAGGGACAGGTGCGACAACAAAAAGTCGGCACAGGCCGCCACCGGCGCACGCACCAGCGGCAGCTGCAAGGCCAGCAACAACAGCAGCATACCGATCACCGGCCCGGGAAACGGCAGCGCCAGCCCGCGCGACAGCAGTTCGCCCAAGGATTGCATGGCCAAAAGCCACGCCAGCCCTCGTAGTCCTTGCATATGACGCTATTAAAAACGTGGCAAATCGGGATGCTTGAGCTGTCCGCCACGCACCAGCATCTTGCCGTATTCGGCACATCGGTGCAGCGTTGGAATCACTTTGCCGGGGTTCAGCAGGCCCAGCGGGTCAAAGGCACGTTTGATACCAAACATCTGCTCGTTTTCTTCGGCACTGAACTGCACACACATGCTGTTGAGTTTTTCGATGCCTACACCATGCTCACCGGTGACGGTGCCGCCCATGGCCACGCTGGTCTCAAGGATCTCGGCACCAAACAGTTCACAGCGGTGTAATTGATCGGCATCATTGGCATCAAACAGAATCAGCGGGTGCAAGTTGCCGTCGCCGGCGTGAAACACGTTGGCACAGCGCAACTGGTATTTTTTTCCCATCTCGGCAATCGCCAACAGCAAATCGGCCAGGCGCTTGCGTGGAATGGTGCTGTCCATGCACATGTAATCCGGGCTGATGCGCCCGGAAGCCGGAAAAGCGTTTTTGCGCCCGCTCCAGAATTTCAGCCGCTCGGCCTCGTCACGGCTCACCGCGATGGCGGTGGCACCACAAGAACGCAGCACATCGCTCATGCGGCCAATTTCCTCCTCGACTTCTTCCGGGGTGCCATCGCTTTCGCACAGCAAAATGGCTTCGGCGCTCAGGTCATAACCGGCGTGCACATAGTCTTCGACGGCGGCGGTCATGGGTTTGTCCATCATTTCCAGCCCGGCCGGAATGATGCCCGCAGCAATCACGCTGGCCACCGCATCACCGGCTTTGCGCATGTCGTCAAAACTGGCCATGATGCAGCGCGCCAGCAGCGGCTTGGGCGTCAACTTGACGGTGACTTCCGAGATCACTGCCAGCATGCCCTCCGAGCCAATCACCACACCCATCAGGTCCAGCCCGGGGGTATCGAGCGCGTCCGAGCCCAATGTCACCGCCTCGCCGTCCATGGTGAAACCCTTGACCTTAAGGATGTTGTGCAGCGTCAGACCATACTTCAGGCAATGCACACCACCCGCGTTTTCCGCCACATTGCCGCCAATGGTGCAGGCAATCTGGCTGCTGGGATCAGGCGCGTAATACAGGCCCAGCGGTGCCACCGCCTCACTGATGGCCAGGTTGCGCACCCCGCACTGCACCGTTGCCGTGCGTG
>JAIFMA010000001.1 GCA_020048795.1 Rhodoferax sp. | reverse complement strand
TCAAGAGCTGAACAGAAAATTCATCACATCGCCGTCCTTGACCACATACTCTTTGCCCTCACTGCGCATCTTGCCGGCATCCTTGGCACCTTGCTCACCCTTGAAGGTGATGAAGTCGTCGAAGGCGATGGTCTGGGCCCGGATATAGCCCTTCTCGAAATCGGTGTGGATCACGCCAGCGGCCTGCGGGCCGGTGTCACCCTTGTGAATGGTCCAGGCACGCACCTCTTTGACTCCGGCGGTAAAGTAGGTTTGCAGGCCCAGCAGGTCATAGGCGGCACGGATCAGGCGGTTCAGGCCCGGTTCGTGCAAGCCCATTTCTTCGAGAAACAGCAGGCGATCGTCGTCGCTCATGTCGGCCATCTCGGCTTCGAGCTTGGCGCTAATGGCTACCACCGGTGCGTTTTGTGCTGCCGCGTAGTTTTTCAGTCGTTCGAGATACGGGTTGTTCTCAAAGCCGTCCTCGGCTACGTTGGCTACAAACATCGCCGGCTTGGCGGTGATCAGGAAAAACTGCTTCAGCAGCGGCAGGTCTTCTTTGCTGAAGTCCAGCGCCCGCACCGGCTTGGCCTCATTGAGTGCGGCCTGACAGCGCTCAAGAATGGCGACCAGCTTGGCGGCTTCCTTGTCGCCGCCCGACTTGGCCACCTTCTGGTAACGCGCCAGAGACTTTTCAACCGTGCTCAGATCAGCCAGACACAGCTCGGTCTGAATGACCTCGATGTCCGAGATCGGATCGATCTTGCCGGCTACATGCACCACGTTGTCGTCGTCAAAGCAGCGCACCACGTTCACCGTGGCATCGGTTTCGCGGATGTGCGCCAGAAACTTGTTGCCCAGGCCCTCACCGGTGCTGGCACCCGCCACCAGGCCGGCAATGTCGACAAACTCGACAATGGCGCGCTGGATTTTTTGCGGGTTGACGATGGTGGCCAGCGCATCGAGTCGGGTGTCTGGCACCTCAACGATGCCCACATTGGGCTCAATGGTGCAAAAGGGGTAGTTCTCTGCCGCAATACCGGCCTTGGTGAGTGCGTTGAACAGGGTCGATTTACCGACGTTGGGCAAGCCCACGATGCCACATTTCATAAAAGTCCTTATAAATCAATGCCCCAACTGCACCATCGAACCCAATGTGGGCATTGTCGAAGTGCCCCATTCGCATCGGAAAGCTGGAAAAAGGGAGGTCAGGACAAACACATCAAACCGCGCACTTTTGCAGTTTTTTGTCCTCGTTTTGTCCTGGAATTGTTGCGTCTATTGTAATGATCAGCAAACCTCTGCTGCTTCAGCTCCGGCAAGAAACGGAGCTCAGTTGGCTGCATGGAAGTCGACAAGAAACGTGGCGCATCTGAGCGGTTGGGTGCTTAGTCCAAACCGCCCAGAGGGTCGTCTAGTCAATCGTCAGTTTGTGAGCGACGTTGGCTGCGAGTTTTTTTGGCAGTGTCAGGGTCAGCACACCGTTGTCAAATTTGGCCTTTGAGCTGGCTTGGTCAATGTCCATCGGTAACTGGAAGCTGCGCGACACTGCGCCGAAATAGCGTTCACTGCGAAGCGAATTTTCTCCGTCACTTGTGCTGTCCTGCTGCTTGACTTCAGCCTGCAGGGTGACTAGGTTTCCATCGACTGAAACGTGGATGTCTTCCTTGGGGACACCGGGTATCTCAGCCTGCACGGTGTAAGCAGTCTTGCTTTCTTTCACATCCAGCTTGATCTGCGCTGGCGTTGGCGACGCATCGCCATGCAATGGCCGGACGTAAAAGGCAGGTGCTATGTCGCGGAAAAAGTCATTCATGAGATAGCTGCGGTTACTCAGGGCGCTCATTTGGGTTCTCCTTTTTCAAGTACATCAAAGCAGAAAGCTGACACATCGCTTTCCGTCATGAAAATGGGGGCCAGAGAGTGTCTTTTCAAGTACCGAGGTTCAGTTCCTACCCTGTATCACCCAAGGTGCGATATTGGACTGCGTACTCAGGTGTTTTTCCTGGACATCTCAGGACTTAACCTGATTGGGTTTTTGCCCACATTCAATTAGCATCATCGTGGTGGAGGCGTTGCCGCTGATGAAGCTTGGGCAATAACGGATGGTTGAAATTGCTAGAAGACCCGCAGTGGGTGCACAAACACATCAAAGGCATCATATGCTCATCGAATGGGGTGATTCCCACAAGGTTGGAAACGCAGAAATGGATGAACAGCATCAGGAGCTGTTTGTCCGGGTAAACCGGTTTCTTGAGGCCGCTGACACCATCAGCCAGACGAAGTGTCTTATTGATCTGTTCAAGTTCACGCGGCTTCACTTTTCGCATGAGGAAGACCTGATGCGAAGAGTCCACTATCCGGAAATCTCCGCACATCTGGAGGAACATGGCGAGTTGCTCGACCGATTGAGTGCGTTTGCCGACAGTGTCGCCAATAGAACTTTTGTCAAGGAAGTCTGGGGCAGTTTTTTGGCAGACTGGCTTATCAGCCATATCGAGTTGGCCGACACAAAGCTGGCTGACTATGTGAACTAGTCAGCCATCGAGGGCATCCGATACCAAAGCCCTCAGACGTGGCGGCATGTTCAAACCCGGGGTGGCTTGGGTGGCTCATGCACTTCTACAATGGCAGGCATGACGGAACATTTTGATATTTGCATTCGCGGCGGTGGCATTGTGGGTCACGCCCTGGCGCTGTTGCTGGCACGCGAGCGACTGCACGTCGGGCTGGTTGCGAGGTCGCCCGGTGCACTGCTGCCAGCGGGGCCTGACGTTCGGGCCTATGCCCTGAACGCCAAATCCAGAACCTTGCTGGAGTCAGTGCGCTGCTGGCCTGACGATTTGCACGCCACGGCCGTGACACGCATGCAGGTACTGGGCGACGAAGGCGGCGAAGTCAATTTTGACGCGGCAGACTTGGCGGTGCCAGCGCTAACCTGGATTGTGGACGTGCCGACACTGGAAGCCCGGTTAAGCGATGCGCTGCGTTTTCAGCCGCAGATTGAACTGCTCGACAGCGCTGCGCCCGCGGTTTTGACGGTGGTCTGTGAAGGTAAGGCCAGCCGTACGCGTGAAGAGTTCGGTGTCGAGTTTGCAGTTGCACGCTACCCGCAGCGCGCAATTGCTGTGCGCCTGGCCTGTGAACACCCGCATGCACAAATGGCACTCCAGTGGTTCACGCCGGGGGAAATCCTGGCATTTTTGCCGCTGGATGGCGTTCATGGAAGCACGGTTGCCGTGGTCTGGTCGGTACAAGATAGCCGGGCACAAGACCTGCTCGATGCCAGCGAGGAAGATTTTTGTGCCGAACTGGAGCAGGTCAGCGGCCACAGCCTTGGCAAACTGCGTCTGATCAGCCAGCGTAGTGCTTGGCCTTTGCAGTCGGCACAGGCCAGTTGCTGGATCGGCTCGGCCGATGGACAAGCCTGGGCGCTGGCGGGTGACGCTGCACACAATGTGCATCCACTGGCCGGGCAAGGACTCAATCTCGGGCTGGGTGACGTAGCCGAGCTGGCTAGTATCTTGCAGGCTCGTGAATACTGGCGCCCGGTGGGGGATGTCCGGCTGTTGCGCCGCTATGAACGTGCCCGCCGTACCGAGGTGAGTGCCACTGCGTTGGCCATGGATGGTTTGCAGCAGTTGTTCTCAAAGGAAGGGGCGCCCTGGCAGACGCTGCGCAACTGGGGCATGAATGGTTTCGAGCGTAGCCGGTTGGCCAAGGACTGGGCGGCGCGGTATGCCATGGGGCTTTAATGGTTTATGACTGGATCAACATGAAAAGACTCTCTAGCACCCTGATCGCCTGCGTCATGCTGGCAGCCACCAACGCCAGCGCCCAGGAGGCCAGCATTCGCAAGAACCTGGCAGCACGCATTCCGCAGCTGGAAAAAATTGACGAGGTCAGCAAGACCCCGATAGCCGGGCTGTACGAAATTCGCGTGAACGGCACCGACATTTATTACACCGATGCGGAAGCCAACTACCTGGTGCAAGGCAATCTGATCGACACCAAGCAAAAGCGCAACCTGACCGAAGAGCGGGTGGACAAGTTGACCGCCATTGCCTTTGACGCGCTCCCGCTCAAGGACGCATTCACTATCGTCCGTGGCAATGGCAAGCGCAAGCTGGCGGTGTTTGAAGACCCCAATTGTGGTTACTGCAAGCGTTTTGAAGAAGGCCTGCAAAAGGTCAACAACATCACCATTCACATGTTCCTCTACCCCGTGTTGGGGCCGGCTTCGGTTGAAAAATCCAAAAATATCTGGTGCGCCAGGGACAAAGGCAAAACCTGGCAGGACTGGATGCTCAGCGATGTTGAGCCAGCCAGTGCCAAATGTGACACGGCGGCGGTTGACAGAAACATCCAGATGGGTAAGAAACACAAGATCACTGGCACGCCCACCTTGATATTTGCCGACGGGTCACGGGTGCCCGGCGCCATTGGCACCGATCAGGTGGAGCAACGTCTGGCGCAAGCGGCTGGCAAATGACGGGCAGACCCCACGCTCAGGTAGCCTACAAGGTGCAGGCACTCAGTCTGCATGCCCACCTCTTTGAAGTCACGTTAAGGGTTGAGCAGCCTACAAGCAGGCAGACGGTCAGTTTGCCGGTCTGGATTGCTGGCAGCTACTTGGTGCGCGAGTTCGCCAAAAACCTGCAGCATCTGAAAGCCCGGCAGGGCAGGGCGGACATCAGCCTGACCCAATTGGACAAATGCACCTGGCAAGCCCAATGTGAAGCAGGCCGTCCGCTGATCCTCACCTATGAAGTCTATGCGTTCGATAACTCGGTACGCACGGCCTGGCTGGATACGCAGCGTGGTTTTTTCAATGGCACCAGCCTGTGCCTGCGCGTGCATGGCCAGGAAGACCGGCCGCATGACCTGACCTTAATCGGTGCGGGTCTGCCGGCTGATTGGCAAGTGGCCACTGCCTTGATGGGGCGAAAAATATCGCCGAAGGGCTTTGGTACCTATTGGGCAAGCAATTACGAAGAACTGGTCGATTCACCGGTAGAGATGGGGTCATTCTGGAGCGGCACTTTTGTAGCCGGCGAGGTTCCCCACCGATTTGTTGTAGCCGGTGCCGCCCCTGGCTTTGACGGTGCGCGCCTGCTAACAGACACCCAGGCCATCTGCGAGGCCGAGATCAGCTTTTGGCACGGCAAGCGCACCCACGGCAAACACCGTGCAGGTCGCGATCAGGTTCCACACCAGCATTATTTGTTCATGCTCAATGCCGTCGACAACGGGTATGGCGGGCTGGAGCACCGCCATGCCACGGCGCTGATTTGCAAACGTGCTGATTTGCCGCGGCTGACGCAAACCCAAGCACTGGGTCCGACAGACGGTTATACCAAGCTGCTCGGGCTGATCAGTCATGAGTACTTTCACACCTGGAACGTCAAGCGTCTGCGTCCGGCAGAGTTTGCCAGGTATGACTACAGCCAGGAAAACTACACTGATTTATTGTGGTTTTTTGAGGGCTTTACCAGTTATTACGATGACTTGCTGCTGCGTCGCGCCGACCGGATTGACGATGCTACTTACCTGGCGTTGTTGGAAAAAACCATCAATCAGGTGCTGCAAACCCCTGGCCGGCAGGTGCAAAGTGTGGCGCAGGCCAGCTTTGATGCCTGGATCAAGTACTACCGGCAAGATGAAAACACTGTCAACGCCACCATCAGTTACTACACCAAGGGTTCGTTGGTGGCACTGTGTCTCGATCTGAGCCTGCGCCAGGCTGGTAAAACCAGCCTGGACGCGGTGATGCAGGCGCTGTGGCGGCGCTGCCAGGCCGGGCCGATGACCGAAAAAGACCTGTTGGCTGTGCTGGCCGAACTAGCAGGACAATCGTTTGATAAAACCATCGCGCGGTGGGTCCACGGCACCAACGACCTGCCCTTGCGTGAGTTGTTGCAACGCCAGGGTGTGCAATTCACTGAAGAACCAGCGCCGCTGGCCGACCAACTGGGCCTGCAGGTCACCGAGCAAAATGGCATTCTCATCAAGAGTGTTTTGCGCGGTAGTGCGGCAGAACAAGCGGGTTTCGCATCGGGTGATGAATGGCTGGGTATTGCGGCTGGCACTGGCAAGCCAGGGCCAGGCTGGCGGCTGAACCGGCTGGATGAATTGCCGCTGTATTTGGGCCAAGCCCAAACATTCAAGGCCCTGATCGCTCGCGACAGACGCTTGACGGAATTGCCAATGACACTTCCTGAATTGATCATGCAGGTCAAGCTCGGTGTATCCGATCCAGGCCCGGTGAGCCAATGGCTAGGGTCTTCAATGTTACAAAAAAGCTAGCTGCTTGCGCACATGAAACGGGCGTTACAGCCGATTTTTGTATGAAGTTTTCTGTTCAACCATTTATCCAGGAGCACCCCATGACTTTTGAATTCATCACCATACGGACCGAGGCTGACAAGGTGGGCGTGGTCACGCTGAACCGGCCCAAACAGCTCAATGCGCTCAACGATCAGCTAATGACCGAACTGGGTGCAGCGCTACAAGCCTTTGACGTTGACCCAGCGATTGGCTGCATGATCATCACCGGCAGCGAGAAAGCCTTCGCTGCCGGGGCAGATATCGGCGGCATGGCCAGTTACAGCTTTGCTGATGTGTACAAGGGCGATTTCATCACCCGAAACTGGGAACAAATCCGCAGCATACGCAAGCCCGTCATTGCGGCGGTCAGCGGTTTTGCGCTGGGTGGCGGTTGTGAACTGGCGATGATGTGCGACTTCATCATTGCTGCGGACAATGCCCGTTTTGGCCAACCCGAGATCAAGCTTGGCACCATTCCGGGTGCGGGTGGCACGCAGCGTCTGCCGCGCTCGGTGGGTAAGGCCAAAGCCATGGACTTAGCGTTGACCGGGCGCATGATGGATGCAGTGGAGGCTGAGCGGGCTGGACTGGTCAGCCGTGTGGTGCCGCTGGACAAACTGATGGATGAAGCGCTGGGCGCGGCTCTGATGATCAGTGAGTACTCACAAATCGCCACCATGGCGGTCAAGGAATCGGTTAACCGGGCGTTTGAAAGTGGCCTAAGCGATGGTGTCATGTTTGAGCGCCGTCTGTTTCACGCCCTGTTTGCCACGGCAGATCAGAAAGAAGGCATGGATGCTTTTGTCAGTAAGCGTAAAGCCGTTTTCACGCACCTGTGATCTGGCTGCAAGTAGCCTTTGCTACTCGCTATAATCCTGCTCCGTTGGTGATATAGCTCAGTTGGTTAGAGCGCAGCATTCATAATGCTGATGTCGGTGGTTCAAATCCACCTATCACCACCA
>JAIFMA010000162.1 GCA_020048795.1 Rhodoferax sp. | reverse complement strand
ATGTCGTCAGCCAACCCAACACTTTCTTGCCATGCCCACAGAAGAAGCTTCGTTCGAAATCATTGACATTGCAGATTTGCGCCCGGGCATGTTCGTTGAACTCGAACTCGGCTGGATGGCGCACCCGTTTCCGACAGGCAGCTTCAAGATCAGCTCCGACAAGCAGATCGACATCATTCGCGGGCTCGGTCTCAGGCAGATCCGCTTCGTGCCGGGAAAAAGTGATGCTCCAGCGCCTGCCGTGCCAGCGGCAAGCCTGCCGTCCGCCCAGGCGGCGGCGGCGCTGGAACGCGCCAACACACTGGCCCGCGAGCAGCAGCTGCGCCAGCAAAGAAGTGAGCTGCTGGGCGTGCAGCAACGCGACCTGATCGCCTGTGAGCGTCGCTACGGCCAGACCGTGCGCCAATACAAGCAAGTGATTGAACAGGTGCACAGCCATCCGCACAAGGTCATGGAACAATGCCAGGACATGGTGCAAGGCTTTGTCAGCGAAATCCTGGGGACCGGTGAATCGGCCATTCGCCTGCTGTCGGACAGCATGGGCGACAAGCAGACCATGCATCCGGTCAATGTCAGTGTCATCGCCTTGCTGCTGGGCAAATACATGGCCTTGTCGGCTGCGGAGGTGACTGACCTTGGGATAGCCGCGTTTCTGCACGACATCGGCAAATTGCAGTTGCCTGACCGGGTGCGCTGGCCGGAAGCCAACTTCTCCAACGCCGAGCAAAAAGCCTACCAGGAGCATGTGACCCAGGGGCTGCTGCTGGGCCAGCGCATGGAACTCACGCCCGGTGCCCTGCAGGCGATCGCACAACACCACGAAATGGTCGATGGCAGTGGGTTTCCGGGTCGCGTCAAGGGTGATGCCATGTCGCAACCGGCCAAAATCCTGGCGCTGGTCAACCGCTACGACGAGTTGTGCAACCCCAACCGACCGGCCGCCGCGTTAACCCCGCACGAAGCGCTGGCATTGATTTTTGCGCAGCTGAAACCACGTTTTGATGCCACGGTACTGGGTGCCTTCATTCGCATGATGGGGGTGTACCCGCCGGGTTCGATCGTGCAACTGACCGACGATCGTTATGCCATGGTGGTATCGGTCAACTCGGCGCGACCACTCAAACCCAGAGTGGTCGTGGTGGATACCAAAGTGTCCAAGCATGAGGCCCTGATTCTGGACCTTGAGAGCACCCCTGAGCTGGGCATACGGCGCAGCCTCAAGCCGGCCAGCCTGCCCAAGGTCGCGATGGATTATTTGTCGCCTCGCCAGCGCATCTGCTACTTTTTTGAGCGCGCCGTGGACCTGCCAATTGACAAGGTGACAACGTGACAAGAATCGCCTGGGGTCCATTGATTGATGGCTTGCTTGAGTCGGTCTGGCTGGTTGACCCGGTTGACCTGCGCATTCTGGCGGTCAATCAGGCCGCCTGTGATCTGATCGGCCTGGGCCGCGACGAGTTGGTGGGCAAACCGGTGATCGAGCTGGCGGCGACACCGGAAGACCAGTTTTTTTGGGAAGATGTGGCCGCTGGCCAGATCAATGGCATTCACTCGGAAACCCTGCTGCGCGGTGCCGACGGCCTGCCGGTGGCGGTTGATCGCCGTGTCAGCCGGGTCTGGCCCGAGGTCGGTCGGGCCGTTTTTCTGGTCGGCATTCACGACCTGCGCCAGCAACGCAGGGCCGAGAACGAGCTGGAAAAGCGCATCGCCGAGTTGCGTGCCACCCTGGAATCCACCGCCGACGGCATTCTGGTCAGCGACCTTGGCGGCGACATCCGTAACTACAACCGGCACTTTGCCCAACTGTGGTCGGTGCCAGAGAACCTGCTGCTCAACCGCGATGACCCAGCCTTGTACGCCCACCTGGCCAGCCAGGTCATTGATGCCGAGCATTACCAGCAGCGGCTACGGGAGATCGCTGACAGCCCCTTGCTTGAAGCCACCGACATTCTGGTGCTAGCCAACGGCCACGTGCTGGAGCGTGTGACGCGGCCTCAATACAGCCGCGGTCAGCCAACCGGGCGGGTGTTCTCGTTTCGCGATATCAGCCAGCACCTGCTGCAGGAGTCCCAGCTCAAGCTGGCGGCCAAAGTCTTCGCGTCGAGCCTGGAAGCCATCTTCATCACTGACCCCGGCTTCTTGATCCTGGCCGTCAACCCGGCCTGCGAAACCCTGACCCAATGCGCCCAAAGCAAACTCATTGGCGCGTCACCCCAAGACCTGTTTCACGACCCGCATGATGCCGTGCTGATGTCGACCGTGCAAGGCCAACTGATTGAGCACGGCTTCTGGCGTGGCCAGGTCTGGATCCGGCGACAGGATCAGAGCGCCTGCGCGGTGCAGGTTTCATGGGTGCTGCTGCGCGATGATCAGGGCCAGGTATTGCACACTATTGGTTTTTTCCGGGACCTGACTGAAGAGCTCACAGCCCAAAAACGCATCGAGCAATTGGCCTACAACGATGCCCTGACCGGTCTGCCCAACCGCTTGCTGCTCACTCAGCGCGCTGAGTTTGCACTCAAGCTGGCGGAACGTAATGTCAGCGAATGCGGTGTATTTTTTATTGATCTTGACCGCTTCAAGAACATCAATGACTCCATGGGTCACACCTTTGGCGACCGGGTGTTGATTGAAGTGGCCGAACGCCTCAAGCATTGCCTGCGCGATATCGACACCCTGTGCCGGCTCGGTGGCGACGAGTTTGTGATTTTTGTGCAGGACATTGACGCGCACGGTGCCGAAGTGCTGGCGCGCCGCATTCTGGACAGCCTGGGGCAGGCCTTCCAGCTCGGTGACATGTCCTTTTCGGTCAGCTGCAGCATCGGCATCGCGCTGTACCCTGAAGACGGCAAGACCCTCGATGCACTGATCAAGTGCGCCGATACCGCGATGTATCTGGTCAAGGCCCGTGGCCGCAGCAGCTTCCGGTTTTACCAGCCGCAAATGAATGTCAATCTGCTGTCCAACATCAAGATCGACCACGCCATGCGACAGGCCATGGAACGAGGCTTGTTCCGGCTGCACTATCAGCCACAGATTGCACTGGCAGGCGGTGCCCTGCTAGGCACCGAGGCACTGATCCGGTGGACCGATGTCGAGCTCGGCGAGATGTCGCCTGCGCTGTTCATCCCCCTGGCAGAAGCCTCTGGCTTCATCATCACCATTGGCAACTGGGTGCTCGAAGAGGCGGTGCGCCAGGCCAAGATTTGGCAAAACTGCGGTACCCCGGTGACGGTATCGATCAACGTCTCGGCACTACAGTTTCAGCAACCCGAATTTGTCGGCATGGTGGCCGGCGTGCTCCGCAGCGCCGCGTTGGCACCCCACCTGCTGGAACTGGAACTGACCGAGTCGATCCTGATCCAGGATGCCAACGAAACACTGGCCCGCCTGCACGCACTGGCCCGGCTGGGCGTGGCCTTGTCGATTGATGACTTTGGCACCGGCTACTCCAGCCTGGCTTATCTGAAGCGCTTTCCCCTGTCCAAGCTCAAGATCGACCGCTCCTTTGTCACCGGTCTGCCCGACGACGATGGCGACCGCGCGATTGTCAGCGCCACCATCGGCATGGCACGCGGACTCAAGCTCAAGGTCGTCGCTGAAGGGGTCGAAACCATGGCTCAGCGCGACTATCTGGCCGACCTGGGCTGTGAGTCGTTTCAGGGCTATTTGTGTGCACCGGGTCTGAACGCCAAGGCCTTTGAGCAATTGATGGCCAGCCTGCCCCTGGCTCAGCCGGGCACCTGAGCAGATTAGCGAGATCCCATGCAAGCCACCCGCATCATTGCCATCCGCCACGGCGAAACTGCCTGGAACGTCGATACCCGCCTGCAGGGCCATCTGGACATTGCCCTCAACGACGTCGGCCTGTGGCAAGCCAGCCGGGTGGCCCGGGCGCTGGCTGAAGAGCCCCTGGAGGCCATCTACGCCAGTGACCTGGTGCGCGCCTGGCAAACCGCGCAGGCGATTGCCGCCGTGGCCAACTGCCCATTGAGCTCTGACCGGGGTTTGCGCGAACGGGGCTTTGGCGAATTTGAGGGCAGGACCCACGCCGAGATCGAAGCCAATTGGCCCGAGATGTCACTCCAGTGGCGCCAGCGCATGCCAGACTGGGCCCCACCCGGCGGCGAGTCATTGACCCACATGCGCGAGCGGGTGTTGACCACGGCATCCAACCTGGCGCGTCGGCATCTCGGTGGCCAGATCGTGCTGGTGGCGCACGGCGGCGTGATGGACATCCTTTACCGGCTGGCCACCGGCCAGGAGTTGCAAGCACCGCGCGCCTGGAATCTGGGCAATGCCGCCATCAACCGCCTGTTGTGGACACCGGACGGCTTCACACTGGTCGGCTGGGCCGACACCGGTCATCTGGAGGATGCCAGCCTCGATGAGCACAGCGCCTGATGCCTCACGGTCCGGCGCTACACTGGCGATTGCATTCAGACCACCGTCTCACTCACTCATGGAAATAGTCATTCCCCTGGCGCTCGTCTTGCTGGGCCTTCATTGGCTCAACGTGCGCGAGCAACGCGCCCGTGTGCTGGTGCTGGCCAGCTATTTGGGCAAATACCGTATCGAGAAGCTGATGGAGAACCTGATCCAGGGTTATTTGCGGGCGCTGGGTGAATCCGACGTGCAGCGGCAAACCTCGATCTGGGGCATGCTCGAGGCCACCGAAGTCGAGTTGTGTGAGCAGTTCAACGCCTTTGTGCTGGCCTTTGCCAAGGTCGACGAGGCCCAGGCGCGGGTCAGCAAATTGGCCTTCGCACTGCCCTTTGCGACCCAGTGGTTGCCAGCCTATTCGTTTGACATGCGCAAACTGCTGGGTGTGCATGCCCACGCCATGACCCGGGCTGCCAGCAACACCGAGCAGCAGGCCCCAAAGGGCAAAGCCTTCACGCTGATGGCAGAGTTGCTGCTGATGCAACACAGCTGCCACTGGTTTTGCCGTTCCAGGATCGTCGCCTCGGCGCGCTTGCTGGCGCGCCACAAGACACGTTATGCCCAGGTACTCATGTCGGTGGCACCGGCCACGCGCCAGGCCTATGGTGCGCTGGTCGGGTGTTAGGGCCGGTCCATGAATAAGCTGTGCATTTGGCCGTCGGATTTGGCCTGCCATGCCAGGCGCAGAGCGGGCCCGCATGCTTCAGCACGACACGCAGCTTGGCTGCACAAGCCATTGGCCACGAGGCAGTGCGCCCAAAGCTGGCGCGCCCCATGTGCATGTTACTTGTGGACGAGCCCTTAGTACCCATGTTTAGCTTCTGGAACTGGTTGAAGTCCTTGCTGCAGGGCACCAAGCCCCTGCCCCCCGAACACCAGCGCGCGCAAGCACTGATTGCCGCGATCGATGCCGGGGGTGTCCCGCTCAATCCGGCCCGGGTCAACGCCATTGCGCGCGAGCTTGGTCTGGAGGTGTCGCGCAAGGCTTCGGTGGACGACACCCTGGCGCGCATCCGGGTGGCGCTGAAATACCAAAGACGCTGACCGCTATGAAATGGTGAGCTTGGGTGAAGAAACCGTGGCCCCTTACGTCAGGCCCGATGGACACGGCAACCCGCTCTACCTGTTGCCCGGCAAAGCCGACCGGCCCCTGCCCTACCTGGGTTATGCCCAGGGTGCTTACCTGGGTCAAATGGTTGAACTGATCCTGAAACGCTGTAATGCTGCGGTTCACTTTGACCGGGTTTACGAGACCGACATGGCCGAAGGCCTGAAAGCCATGGCGATCGAAGGTCACGGCATTGCCTTTTTGCCCCTGAGTGCGGTGCAAAAAGACCTGCGCGCCAAGCGTTTGGTAAGCGCCGCGCCGCCCGAGCTCAAAGACCTGCAAATCACCATGGAGGTGCGCGTGTACCGCGAGCGCCCATCCACCCGAGAGTGGCACAAGCCAGCCAGTCACGGGCCTCATGACGACAGCTCACACCAAAACAATGCCCAGGCCCTGTGGGACTATCTGCTGATCCACGGCAGTTCGCTTTGAGGCCGTTGCTGGCCCGGCACTGACAGCTTTTGGGACAATCCGCCGATGACCAACATCCTGACCCTGACCCGACCCGACGACTGGCACCTGCATGTGCGCGACGGCGTGCTGCTTTCCACCGTGGTACCACACACTGCAGCCCAGTTTGCCCGTGCCATCATCATGCCCAATTTGCGGCCACCGGTGACCACCACCGCACAGGCGCTGGCCTACCGTGAGCGTATCCAGGCGGCGGTACCCCAAGGACTGGCGTTTGAGCCGCTGATGACGCTGTACCTGACTGACCAACTGACCGCTGACGAGATCGTCCGCGCCAAAGCTGCCGGTATCGTCGCCGTCAAGCTCTACCCGGCTGGTGCCACCACCAACAGCGACGCTGGTGTCACCGACTTGCGCAAGACCTACAAGACCCTCGAAGCCATGCAGCGCGCAGACCTGCTGCTGCTGGTACATGGCGAGGTAACGTCAGCCGACATTGACCTGTTTGACCGCGAGGCCAGGTTCATCGACACCCAGATGATTCCGCTACGAAAAGATTTTCCTGGGCTGAAAATCGTTTTCGAGCACATCACCACCCGCGAAGCCGCCCAATATGTGCAGGCCGCTGACCGCTTTACTGCCGCCACGCTGACGGCGCACCACCTGCTGTTCAACCGCAATGCCCTCTTTACCGGTGGCATCCGCCCGCACTACTATTGCCTGCCGGTACTCAAGCGTGAAACCCATCGCCAGGCCTTGCTGGCAGCCGCCACCAGTGGCAGTCCGAAGTTTTTTCTGGGCACCGACAGCGCGCCGCATGCGGTACACCTGAAAGAACACGCCAGCGGTTGCGCCGGTTGTTATACCGCCTACACCGCCATGGAACTTTATGCGCAGGCGTTTGATTCGGTCGGTGCGCTCGACAGGCTCGAAGCCTTTGCCAGTTTTCACGGTGCTGATTTTTACGGTTTGCCGCGCAACACCGGCACGCTGACCCTGACACGTGAAAACTGGACCACGCCCGAGCACTTTGCCTATGGCCAGGCCGAACTCAAACCCCTGTGCGGCGGCGAAGTGCTGGCGTGGCGGGTCGTTCCGTCTGGCATTTGAGGATGCAGCGCGGATCGCCGGCATGAATCCAGCTTCACTGGCCGCCATCGACTGGTGTGCCCCCTGGCTGTTGCCCTGGCGCGCGGTAGGCGAAGCTGTGTCACAGCAGGTGTTGGCGGGTGTGCCGCAACCCGCTGCCCTTAACCGGATGGCACAAACGCTCTGGCCAGACCCGTTGACCATTCCGATACGCTTCGTGCC
>JAIFMA010000250.1 GCA_020048795.1 Rhodoferax sp. | reverse complement strand
GGCGCGATTGCCGTCGGCCACCCCTACGGTGTGAGCGGCCAGCGCCTGAGCGGCCACGCCCTGATCGAAGGCAAACGCCGCGGCGCCAAACGGGTGGCCGTGACCATGTGTATTGGCGGTGGCATGGGGGCTTGCGGGGTGTTTGAGATTTGCTAACCTATTGGTGTTTTTGCATCAGGGTGAGAATGCCATGAGCCGATTGACGATCACACTGTCTGAGCCGCGCTACCGGACGCTGAAAGAAGCCGCTGCGTAGCGCGACAAGACCATCGGTGAGCTGATAACCGGGCGATGACGCAGCCATGGCCTTGGCGCTGGAGGTCCGGCACGCCAACCGTCACGCGGCGTGAAGCGCGATTTCATCATCGACACCAATGTCCTCGTGGCCGGGCTTCTGACTTCGCATGCAGATTCCCCGGTGGCGCGAATTCTGGACGGCAGGTTGGCTGCCGCTTTTTCTTTTGTTTTGTCGGAAGTTCTGCTGACCGAATACCGTTCGGTGTTGCTGCGGCCACATCTGTGCCCGTTGCATGGCTTGACCGAGCCCGAGCTTGGGCACCCTGTTGCTTGACATTGCACGCCACGGCATTGTGCTGGAGGCCGGAGCCACAACCCAAATGACACCAGACCCGGGTGACCAGTTTTCGTGGAAGCTACTGGCCACTCGGGACGATCTGATGCGGGTTACCCGGTGTTTTTATCCAGCTTGTCGCATTTGCGAAAGCGGCAAGGGAGGATGCACCTGCGTTGGGGGATGAGCCCCCGTCCTGTCCCGGTTGCTGTCGAATTTGTCTTGTAGAATTCCTTCGTTTTGCAAAATCGTGCTCTAGCCTTTGTGAAATACGCGCAACAAGCTATGCAATGAGTAGCCTCATGAGAGAGTCATCTGCACGGGCCAGCAGGTCCAGTGTGAGTCTGCTGTCTTCATTCAGCGTGCCATCCAGCCAGGATACATCGGCCACAACCGGCGCGTTGTTCGTGGGGTGATGGTCAGGCTCACGGTAGAGGTGTTGGAGTCCACCACGCTGTTGCTTAGGGACATAGTAATTGCTAAGGCCCGCCAACCACTGACCCTGACTCCTCATGAACCATCTTCCATTTTCAGAAGTGAGCGCCGGCAGGCCAAGCCCCCTGGGGGCAACCCTGGACGCGGAGGGCGTCAACTTCGCCTTGTTTTCGGCTCATGCCGATCGGGTGGAACTTTGCCTGTTCGATTCGAGTGGAAAGCACGAGTTGCAACGCCTGGAGCTCAGGGCGCGGACCAACGACATCTGGCATGGATATCTGCCACAGGCGCGAGCAGATCTCCTGTACGGGTATCGCGTCCATGGACGCTACCGGCCACAGGAAGGACACCGCTTTAATGCCCACAAGTTGCTGGTTGATCCTTATGCCAAATCGCTTGTCGGCGGGATTGAATGGAGTGATGCCCACTTTGGCTATCGCATTGGCCAGAACACAGCGGACTTGTCACTCGACCGCCGCGACAGCGCGCGCGTCATGCCGAAATGCCGAGTGATCGATCCAGCCTACAACTGGGAGGACGACCGGCCGCCTGGCACACCCTGGAAGGATACGGTCATCTACGAGCTGCATGTGAAGGGCTTTACCATCGCGCATCCCGGTGTGCCACCCGAATTTCGCGGCACTTATGCCGGTCTGGCCAGCGCGCCCGTCATCGAGCACCTCAAGCGGCTCGGTGTGACAGCGGTGGAACTCTTGCCGGTACACGCATTTGCCCAGGATCGCCATCTGGTGGAAAGAGGTCTGCGCAATTTCTGGGGCTATAACTCGCTTGCTTTCCTGACACCCGAGCCAAGCTATTGCGCAACGGGAAGCATCTCGGAATTCAAGACCATGGTCAAGGCGCTACATGCCGCTGGCATTGAGGTCATTCTCGATGTGGTCTATAACCACACCGCAGAAGGCAATCAAATGGGCCCGACCCTGAGCCTGCGCGGTATCGACAATGCAAGCTATTACCGGCTGGTCACCGGTAACGCGCGTTATTACATGGATTACACCGGTTGCGGCAATACGCTTGACACCTCCAATTCGCACGTTCTCGAACTCATACGAGACAGCCTGCGCTACTGGGTTGAGGATATGCATGTCGACGGTTTTCGGTTTGACCTCGGTGTCGCATTGACACGTGACATGACCGGCTTCGAAATGCGTGGCGCGTTTCTTCAGGAGATCGCGCGAGACCCGGTACTGTCCCAGGTCAAGATGATTGCCGAGCCGTGGGATCTTGGTCCTGGTGGCTACCAGTTGGGGGGCTTCCCGGCGGGCTGGGGGGAATGGAATGATCGCTACCGGGATACGATGCGCTCTTTCGGCAAGGGCGATGCCCAGACCCTTGGCGAGTTCGCCACTCGTTTCACCGGCTCCAGCGATCTGTTCGAGCGAAGCGGGCGTGCGCCACAGTCCAGCATCAACTTTCTAACCGCTCACGACGGCTTCACCCTACACGACCTGGTCAGCTACAACCATAAACGCAACGAAGCCAATTTGGAGAACAACCGGGACGGCACCGACAATAACCAGAGCTGGAACTGTGGTGTCGAGGGGCAAACCGAGGATGAAACCATCAGCGCCTTGCGACGATGCCAAAAGCGCAACCTCCTGACCATGCTATTTCTCTCCCAAGGTGTGCCCATGCTGCTTGCCGGTGACGAGATGGGTCGCTCGCAAGGCGGCAACAACAACGCCTACTGTCAGGACAACGCGGTCTCGTGGGTTAACTGGAGCTTAAAAGCCGAAGACCGCCAGCTGCAGGCTTTCGTTCGGCGGTTGATTCGTCTGCGTCGCGCGCTTCCTATCTTGCGTCGAACCGCATTTTTTCATGGGCGCGCCGTGGGTGCTTCAGGAGCGAAAGACATAGCCTGGCTGCGCGCGGACGGGCAGGAGATGAAGGATGAAGACTGGCATCAGTCAAATACACCCTGCCTTGGTATCTTTTTTTCCCCAGACTTGCGCAACGGCGAGCCAGATGCGAATCCCCCTGATCCAACACCCAGCTTTTGGAGCCGACTTTGGTCCTTGATGCGCGGCATGTTCAAGCCTGATGCGGTGGCCGCAAGCCACCCAGTTGGGAGGGGTTCGCTGCGGAGTCGCGTGTGGCTCAGACATGAAAATCAAGGGAGCGCCAGCGGCGAGGGGAGTTTTCTCATTCTGGTCAATGTGCACCACGAGACGATTGCATTTGTGCTGCCCCGACTCGATGACCGTCTCGTTTGGTCAATGGTGATTGATACCTACTTGGAGGACGGGTGGAAATCGGATGGCCGCGTTCACAATAGCTCGGAGTATGTGTTGAACGGTCGCTCAATCGTGGTGCTGCAGGCAAAGGCGAAGCGGCGTACGCTGTAGATCCACCGTGAGTGCCAAGTGCTTGAACCCCTCGTGGCTTTCTGTCTTCTTACTGCGCTGGCTTGCTGAAATGCCGCATTTTGCGTTTCCAACAACGTCAACACAACATGGAGATCGCAGTTGACGGATAAACGGATAAGCCTTTCAACTATTTGTTGTGTGCGGCCGCAGCCGCTGGTCGATGCGCTCAACAGTGCCTGCGGCTTCGTGCCCAGACACAAATGATTTCAAAATGGAACAAGCGCGCTTACGCCAGCGCCGAAATCCACTGCGTGGCGCGCCGCAGCGAATTGGCCATGTCCCTGGCCAGATTTTCCAGCAGGATGATTTTGATCATGGGGGACGTAGCCGTAATCTCTTCGAGCTGATGCGACCCGAGAATGCGGCACTGCACTTCGGTGTCGGCACATACGGTGGCGGTCCGGTTGGTCTGGCCGAGCAACACCATTTCGCCGAAATTCATCCCGGCGCTCAGAGAGGTAATGCGGTGATGGGCACCATCGGCCAGTGGCACCAGCACGCTGACCTGACCGGACTCGATGAAATACATCCGGCCGTCACCAGCCTGTCCGGCCGTCACGATCTCCTGGCCGGTGCTGAAAGCCTGCCGGGTCGTGGCCGCCTCCACTTGTTCCGTGAGGTCCAGCGGCATGCCTTTGAACAGCAGGAAATTGGCCAAAGACGCGAATGTGATGGGGGGAATGGCGGCTTCGCCAAACAAACGGTTTTCGCACCATTCCACCGCCAGATCGTTGTCTTCAAAGCTCAGGTAACCCCGGTCGCCCCGGGCAGCGACCCGTCGCAGCGCCTGGGTGATGGATTTACGCGCGTGGATGCGGGTGAACACCACGGCGATGCCGTCATGGCCAAATCCGCGACGGGCCTCGTTAAGCAGGCGTGCGGCGCAGTCCGAGATGCCGTCGACCTGGTGCAGATCAAGAATATAGCTGTGTGTATCTGATGCCATCTGGAGCATCCTGCGGATGATGTACTCGACACCATCCACCGCCAGATAGCCGTGCAGGCACAGGTACTTGATGCGGCGGGCGTGTTCAGTCAGGTAACTGCGCATTTCTGACGAGGGTTGTCGGCGCGAGGGTGCATCGGCCCCGCTATAGACCCGACCCAGTGCCATGCTGGGGTGGCCGGAGCGGCCAAACACATGCAGACTGAAGTCTTTGGACAGGCGTTTGCAGACTTCGATGCCACGGGCGCTGTTGCCTTTTGCATCAAGTTTGGGTGAAAAAATGCCAATGCCAAAGCGTCCCGGCAAGACTGCAATGATGCCGCCACCAACGCCGCTCTTGGCCGGCATGCCGACTTCAAACAGCCAACTGCCGGCGTAGTTGTACATGCCGCAGGTGGCCATCACACTCAGCACCCGCTCGACATGTTCGGCCGGCAAGGCACGACGCCCGGTCACTGGATGCACGCCCCCATTGGCCAGGGTCGCGGCCATGAAGGCCAGGTCCTGGCAACTGACCTCAAAGGAGCATTGCCGAAAATAGTTTTCCAGTGCGGCCATCGGGTCGCCATCGATGATGCCGAAATTTTTCAGCATCCAGGCGATGGCGCGATTTCGAAAACCGGTGGCACTTTCAGAGTGATAGACCGAATCGTCAATCTCCAGGTCGCGCCCCACAAATGTTGACATGGACGACGACAGGCGTTGCCACTGCGCCTGTGGATCGGTGCCTGCCAGCAGGCTGGTGGTGGCGATGGCACCAGCATTGATCATTGGATTGAGCGGTGCACCACTTTGGGGATCAAGGCTGATCGAGTTGAACGCATCGCCGCTGGGCTCCACGCCAATCTTGCTGGAGACGAGTTCCACCCCCCGGTCAGCCAGTGCCGTGGCATAGACAAAAGGTTTGGAAACCGACTGAATGGTGAAAAGTTGATCGGCATCACCGACGTTGTAGGCCAGGCCATCCATCGTCACCAGGCTGATGCCAAACCAGTCCGGATTGACCTTGGTCAGCTCCGGTATGTAGCTGGCCAGTTCACCGTCGGTGAGACTGACCAGGCTGTTATGGAGATCTTCGAGATAGGTTTGAATCGGTGATTGCATGGGTCTTTTCTGAGGTGTACCAGACAATGCAAAAGCCATGCCCAGGCAGTTTGCAAGGTGATTGTGGCCTCAGGATCAGGTGGGTACATTAGGCGTTGTGAGACCCGAGCGGCACCAATACGCTGCCCTGTCAAAATCATGGAAAAGGAGCAAGCAAATTGAAGCGCTGGATGAGTTGGGCTTTGAACCTGTCGGTACCCCTGCTGGCAGTGATTTTTGGTGCGGCACTGCTGTTGATTGATCCACCGCTGATGCAGACCTTGCGCCAGGCGGTGTTTGACCAGTACCAGCGGGTTTATCCCCGCGTCTATCAACCGGTGCCAGTGCGCATCATTGATATTGACGAGGAAAGTCTGGCCAAAGTCGGGCAGTGGCCCTGGCCACGCACCCGCATTGCCGAACTGGTCGAGCGTCTGCGCCAATCTGAAGTGGCTGCGATCGGCTTCGACGTGCTGTTTGCCGAGCCCGACCGTACTTCGCCCAAAGCCATGCTTGACATCTGGAACTTGCCGCCGGCCACCCGTCGCGATGTTGCACGCCTGCCTGATCACGACGACTGGTTTGCCAATATCCTGAAACCTGGTGGGGTGGTGCTGGGTTTCGCGGTTGAGCGCGAAGGCTCGGGTGCTGCCTTGCCAACGCAAAAGTACCGATTTGTCAGCGTCGGTGAGCCGGCGCTGCCTTTCGTTCATCCGTTTTTCCGGGCGGTGCCATCCTTGCCGCTGCTGAGCACCGCTGCGGCAGGCAATGGTGCCCTGACCTTTGTGCCAGACAACGACGGTGTGGTGCGCAAAGTGCCGATGCTACTGCGCCTGGGCGATACGCTGGTGCCATCGCTGGTGTCGGAAATGCTGCGGGTCGGGCAGGGCGCTCAAAACTACATGGTGCGCACCTCGCCGGTGCATGGTGTCGGGTTGACTGAGGTAAAAATCGGACAATTTGCCGTGCCGACCACTGCTGCGGGCGAGGTTTGGGTGCATTACACCGGTCCGGTTGCGCAGCGCACGATTCCAGCCTGGAAAATTCTTACCGGTGCGGCTTCGGCCGATGCGCTGAAGGGCAGTCTGGTGCTGGTCGGCACCTCGGCCCAGGGTTTGATGGACCTGCGATTCAGCCCGCTGGGCGGTATTATCCCCGGGGTCGAGGCCCATGCCCAGATGCTCGAGCAGGTGCTGTCTGACAGTTACCTGTACCGCCCGGCCTGGGCGCAATCGATTGAAACCCTGACGATTGTGATCGGCGGCCTGGCACTGGGCGTGCTGGCACTGGCAACCGGTGCGCTGGTATCGGCCATTGCCACCCTGCTGGCGATCGGTGTGATCATCGCGGCTGGCTGGCTGGCATTTGCCAAGTATCAACTGCTGCTGGATCCGGTGACACCATCCCTGGGTATTTTTGTCGCATTCCTGCTTTCCAGCGTGATTCACCATTTGTCGAGCGAGCGGCGCCAGCGCTTCGTGCGGGCAGCCTTTTCGCGTTATGTGTCGCCCAATCTGGTGACGCACATCGTCGAGCACCCGGACGAACTTGAGTTGGGTGGGCGACGTCAGGATTGCAGTTTTGTCTTCACCGATCTGGCAGGTTTCACCACCCTGATGGAAAGCATTGATCCGGCTGAGGCGGTGGCCCTGCTCAATGCCTACCTCGACCAGATGATCGGCATTGCGTTTGCCCACAACGGGACGCTTGACCGGATCGTCGGTGATGCGGTGGCGATCATGTTTTCAGCACCGGTGCAGCAGCCCGATCATCGCCAGCGTGCGCTCAACTGTGCCATCGCCATGCAACGTTTTGCCCACCGTTACTCGGAGAACCTGAAGGCCAAAGGCATGGCTTTTGGCCACACCCGCATTGGTGTGCATAGCGGCGAGGTGATTGTTGGCAACTTTGGTGGCTCGACCATTTTTGACTACCGTGCGCT
>JAIFMA010000071.1 GCA_020048795.1 Rhodoferax sp. | reverse complement strand
CCACGCGGTGCGCGACCCTTGGCATCGGGTTTAAGCGCACCACGCACATCGTCATGGTCGTAAATCATCAAGTGCACACCAATTTCCTCCTGTAGATCGGTGCAAAACGCATGGACACTCAAGGCACCCACCACCTCGCCATGAAAACCCGTCACACTGCGTGCCACATAGCTGACTTGCTGATCAATCAGCGTCATTTCAGCCGACTTGCAGTCATCACAAAACAGCTGAAGACAAATATCCGAAAGACGAGTTGCCGTTCCCAACCATACAGCACCGCTCAGGTACGGCCGAAAGACTGCCAAGCGGTCCATCCAGAGCAATGCCAGCCTTCGCAGGGCCAGCAGTTCCGCAGGCTGCGTGTCTGCCCGAAAAACAGCCAGGTAGTCCCGCACCGCGTCTTCAACATCCTCATTTCCTGGCAAATCAGCACGACCGCTGATCTTCAAAGATTTTGCCGCTCGACGTTTGGCAGCACCGTATTCAAGCCCCTCTTCGACGATCAGACGCGCCGCCAGTGACGCAATTTCAGATTTGATTTCAGACAACATTGGAGGATTTTGCCTGCAATGGCGCAAACCCCACGCGCACCAGCCACAACGATCACCAGAAACCTGCAGATTCCTTGCGCCCGCCCCCTTGAGCTACTGTGGAAAAACCACTCGACGGCCGCCCATCAGGCCAGTGTGACCCGCGCAAACTTGCGCTTTCCGACCTGCAACACATAGGTTCCGGCACCGATTTTGAGCCCCTTGTCACTGACCACATCCGAGTCCATACGAACCCCACCGCCATCAATCAGGCGGTTGCCCTCGCCACTGGAGGCAGCCAAGCCGGCCAGTTTCAACAGCGCACCAATGCCCAGTGTCGCCCCCCCCTCACCCAAGGGCAGACTGAGTTCAGTGATGACCTCGGGAACTCCGCCCTTGCTTCGGTTGACAAAGTCCTGCTCAGCCGCATCGGCGGCCGATGCCGAGTGGAAACGCGTTGTTATCTCTCGGGCCAGCGCCACTTTGGCATCCTTGGGGTTGCGACCGGCCTGCACTTCAGCCTTCAGCGCCGCAATTTGCGCCTCGGACTTGAAGCTCAAAAGCGTGTACCAGCGCCACATCAACACATCCGAAATGCTTAAGACTTTGGCAAACATAGTGTTGGCATCTTCACTGATTCCGATGTAGTTGTTCTTGCTTTTGGACATTTTTTCAATGCCGTCGAGCCCCTCCAGCAAGGGCATGGTCAAAATACATTGCGGCTCCTGGCGATATTCCGCCTGCAAATGGCGGCCGACCAGCAAGTTGAACTTCTGATCCGTCCCACCTAGTTCCAGGTCGCTTTTGAGCGCCACCGAGTCGTAACCTTGCATCAAAGGGTACAAAAACTCATGCACGCTGATGGGTGTACCGGCATGAAAACGGTCGTGAAAGTCATTTCGCTCCATCATGCGCGCCACCGTATAACGCGCTGCAAGCTCAATCATCCCGCGAGATCCCAACGCGTCACCCCACTCGCTGTTGTAACGGATCTCGGTTTTGGTGGGGTCCAGCACCATGGAAGCCTGACGGTAATAGGTCTGTGCATTAACCTCGATCTGTTCGCGACTCAGTGGTGGGCGGGTGCTGTTGCGGCCAGACGGATCACCAATCAACGTCGTGAAATCGCCAATCAGAAAAATCACCGTATGCCCCAGATCCTGCAACTGACGCATTTTGTTCAATACCACGGTATGGCCTACGTGAATATCAGGAGCCGTCGGGTCCAACCCCAGTTTGATACGCAAGGGTGTGCCGGTCGCTTCAGACCGGATCAGTTTTTTAACCCAGTCGTCTTGCGGAATCAGCTCTTCGCAGCCACGCAGGGTCACTGCCAAGGCCTCACGCACAGCGTTGGTCATCAAAACATCTGGCGATTTGGCGTGTGTCATAAGGGTTTTCATGGATGCATCGAGGGTGGCCGGGTTTATACTCGATGTTTCGTTGTCAGTATGTGTGAAGTCGGACACTTTGGCTACTTTGATTGATTTTGTTGCGTATTCGCGACGAGCCCAACATCAGGATTTCTTTTGATCAACTCATTTCTGGATCGCCGCCACACTCTGCTTGATGCTGTGGCCACGTCACTCGCAAAACACCCCAAACGTGTCACAGCCATTGTGACCGCACTTTTATTGGGCGGAGCCGGAGGTGCATTGGCGCTGGCTTCGTTGGCCTCCGATGCGTCTCCACTGCCCGTCTTCGAGGTGACTGAGTCGGTGTCCGTCACTTTCGGCAGCCCAGTCGACAATCCAAATCAAGCCCATTTGAGCTTGTTCCGCTCTGACATCACCCGAAGCAGTGACACTGCCGGCACGCTACTCAAGCGCCTGGGCATCGCTGACACGCAGGCAGCCAACTTTCTGCGCAACGACACACTGTCGCGCCAAGTGCTGCTGGGCCGTAGTGGTCGCAATGTCACCGCAGAAGCCAGCAGTGACCAAAGCCTACAGGCTCTGAGCGCCCGCTGGACTCCAGACGACAGTGGTCAGTTCAAACGCTTGGTCATCCAGAAAACTGACAAGGGCTTTGCCTCGCGAATGGAGAGCGCACCGTTGGTGCCATCGGCCCGACTGTCCAGTGGAGTCATCCGAACATCGCTGTTTGCGGCCACCGACGATGCCGGACTACCAGATGCCATCGCCACCCAGCTGGCTGAAATATTTTCAAGTGACATTGATTTCCGACGCGCCCTGCGCAAGGACGACCGTTTCAACGTGGTGTACGAAGTGCTGGAGGGTGACGGCGAACCCATGCGCACCGGCAAGGTGCTCAGTGCCGAGTTTGTCAACGCGGGCAAAACATTTCAGGCGATGTGGTTTCAGCCCCCTGGCCTGGACAGTCAGGGTTTGGCGCTGAAAGGCGGTTACTACACACTGGATGGCACAAGCTTGCGGCGAGCATTTTTGAGCTCCCCGGTCGAATTTTCTCGCGTCAGCAGCGGGTTTTCCATGCGTTTTCACCCCATTTTGAAAGACTGGCGTGCCCACCTGGGCACTGACTTTGCCGCCAGCACCGGTACACCCGCACGCACCGTGGGTGATGGTGTGGTGGAGTTTGCCGGGTCGCAAAATGGCTACGGCAACGTGATCTTCATCAAGCACCGCAACAACACCGAGACCGTTTATGCCCACCTGAGCAAGATCTTGGTGCAGCGAGGCCAAAACGTAGCCCAGGGTCAGACCATCGGCTTGGTCGGGGCCACTGGCTGGGCCACTGGCCCGCATCTGCATTTTGAAGTGCGCGTCGGGGGTGTTCAGCACGACCCCATGGCCATGGCCCAAAAGAGCGAAACAGTACCGGTCTCAGCCGCCGTGCTGCCCTTGTTTAAACAAGTTGCCGCTGGTGTCCGGTCCGAACTGCAAGCCGCAGCCAGCGTCCAGCCGGCTCGGTTTGAATAGTTTTAGCGCAAGCTCGTCGGTTTGCATCACCAGGCAGACCCGGTACCACGCAATGACATGCCCGAGTTATATATTGGCCTGATGTCCGGCACGTCGCTGGACGGCGCGGATGGTGTCCTGGTGGATTTGTCCGGCGCAAGCCTTCGGGTATTGGCCAATGCTTCACACCCCTTTGATGCAAACTTCCGTGAGGAATTGCTAGCCCTCAACAGTCCATCGCTCAACGAACTTCATCGTGCCGCGCTGGCTGGCAACCGGATTGCCTGCGCTTACGCTGAGGTTGTGGTGGATTTGCTGGCACAAGTCTCCATGAGGGGCATTACCAAGAATCAGATACTCGCCATTGGTGCCCATGGTCAAACCGTGCGTCACCAGCCTGCCGCACCGACCCGCGATGCCAATGTCAACACATGGGCTGCGTACACACTACAGTTGAACAACCCGGCATTACTGGCCGAGCTGACAGGTATTGACGTGATCGCTGATCTGCGTAGCCGTGATGTGGCCGCAGGGGGTCAGGGGGCGCCACTGGTACCGGCATTTCACCAACGTGTATTCAGTCAGGTCGGCACCGGCGTTGGGGTATTAAACCTGGGCGGCATCGCCAACCTGAGTGTGCTGCCACAAGATCGGTCGCAACCGGTACTGGGTTTTGACTGCGGCCCCGGAAATGCCCTGATGGATGCCTGGTGTCAGCGACACGCCGGGCAGGCCTTTGATGCGGCCGGTGCCTGGGCCGCAGCTGGTCAATGTTTGCCCGATTTGCTGCAACATTTGCTGGACGACCCGTATTTTTTGCTGGCCCCACCCAAAAGCACGGGCCGCGATCTCTTCAGTGTGAAATGGCTTGATCAAAAGCTAATGCCGTTTGCCGCAGCGCGCCCCCAGGATGTCCAAAACACATTAACCGAATTGACCGCCAGTGCTTGTGCAACAAGCGTATCAAGCTATCTAAAACGTAGCAATCCACTGATTGTTTGCGGCGGTGGCGCGTTGAACCAGTATTTGCTGCAACGCCTCCAAGCACTACTACCCGCCCTGAAAGTCAGCATTTCAGACCGCTTCGGTTTGCCAGCTCTGCAGGTGGAGGCGGCTGCATTCGCCTGGCTGGCGAAGCAGACTCTGGAGCGCAAGCCGGGAAATCTCCCGTCCGTCACTGGCGCGGCAGGTCCACGAATTCTGGGTGCCATCTACCCTGCCTGACAACACCCTTCAGGCAACAAAAAGCCGCCTCAGTGGGCGGTTTTTATCGCGCGATAGTCGTTCGACTCAGGCGGAAAAACTCGAGCCGCAACCGCAGGTGGTTGTAGCATTCGGGTTTTTGATCACAAACTGGGCCCCTTGCAGGTCTTCCTTGTAGTCAATTTCTGCACCCACCAAGTACTGATAACTCATCGCATCGATCAACAACGACACACCGTTCTTGGTCATGGTGGTGTCGTCATCGTTGGTAACTTCATCAAAAGTAAAACCATACTGGAAGCCAGAGCATCCTCCACCCTGCACAAACACGCGCAGTTTCAGGTCCGGGTTACCCTCCTCAGCAATCAGATCGGCTACCTTGGCAGCAGCACTGTCGGTGAACAGGATGGGGGCAGGCATTTCGGTCTCAATGTTTTCTGCAACGGCGCTCATAAGGTATCTCCGGTAGGTTGAGTGGGTAAATGCTACAGCAAATTTGTCGGGAATTGCATCACGCGTTATTTGCCGCCAGTTTCAGTGTGGGTTTTCCCTCGGCCGACACCTCGACCACCATGGGGCACAACTTGCCCGCCACCAGGGCACCTTGATGCATCTCCAGCAACTTGTAGGTTACATCCCCGTTGATTCGCGCCTTGGGTTGCAGTTCAAGCATGACACGCGCCAGCACTGGCCCGTCAACCCTTCCGTTGATGATGACGTGATCAGCCTGAACTTCTCCGGTGATCTGCGCCGACTCCGAAATCACCAGGATGCTGGGCTTGTCAGCCTGGCTGACAATGTTGCCAATCAGTTCCCCATCCAGGCGAAAGCCCTCAGAAAAACTGAAATCTCCCTTGATCTGGCACCCGTAGGCGACCAGGCTCTTGATGGGAGGCTGCTTCTTTTTATTGAACATGTCACACCTTTTCCACAAAATCTATCCATTGAGCATCCCAACCCCGCACGCGGGGCAGGCGTTCTCGAAGGAACATGGCGATAGGCCGACGGCGCAAGCCCACGGCTTTTATCTGCCAAATCAGCCTTCAGTCCTTATGCATCGAGCGTTGCCAGCTATAGTTTTTATTGTGAACATAATATCTTTTCCTTGTCAGAATCAGCCGACATGGACCACGATCATTTGATTTTCACCGTCTCTACTGCCTTGACCGTTTTGCCGTCAAGAACCTTGACCGTCACGCTCCGGAGCTCCACCTGCGCGGGAACCTGGTAGAGGCCGGTTAGACGGCCGTATTGTTTCAGCTTGACGGGTTGAGCACCCTGTGGCGGCGCACCGGTCCAGGGCTTGCCATGCGATACCCCGGCAAAAACCACCTCCAGCAGGCCCTTGAACTCAACCGGGTCTTTGGCCGCCTGAATCACCAGCACCTGCCACTTGACCTCGCCCGTTTTTAGGACCTCGGCTTGCAAACCTCGAATCGCTAACGTACCACCAGCGTTCAGCGTTGCCTCAGCCGTCGGAATCAACTGCTCAAAAAAACCCAGATCATCTTTCAGTCGCTGATTGTCGAGTTCGAGTTGCCGGTTCAAGATCAACAGCTTCTCCTGCGCTACTTTTTCAGTGGTCAACACGGTGTCGGCAGTGTTCGCCACAGACTGAGCCTTGTCTCGTTCATGGGTCAGCTCATCGAGCTGAATTCGCAGCGCGTCAATCTGCTTCAATGCCTGCTGCAACTGCTCTTTGGTCCCACCGTCCAGCCCCGCGATGTCCCTGCCAAACTCAAATGCCCACAACGCAATGGCCGCACAGAACCCGACCACAATTGCAAAAAATGCCCAGCGCAACGGCCAGGGCAAGGGGCTGCGCACCGCCATGCGCGGTGCACTCACCGTCAAACGCCGCATCAACAAACGCAGCTTCATCGCCTCAATTCATCAGGCAAAAATACAAACAGCCGCCAGAATGTGCATCCGGGCGGCTGTCGAACCCATCGAAACCAAAAAATTAACGCTTGCTGAACTGCTTGCGACGGCGAGCACCGTGCAAACCAACCTTCTTACGTTCCACTTCGCGGGCATCGCGGGTCACGAAACCGGCTTTGCTCAACTCAGGCTTGAGCGTTGCGTCATAGTCGATCAGAGCGCGGGTAATGCCGTGGCGCACCGCACCGGCCTGGCCCGACTCACCGCCACCGGCCACATTGACCATCACGTCGAAGGTTTCGGCATGATTCGTCAGCATCAGCGGCTGCTTGCAGATCATGATCGAGGTGGCACGGCCAAAGAAGTTGTCAATCGGCTTGCCGTTGACAACGATCTGGCCGGAGCCTTTTTTCAGGAAAACGCGTGCGACGCTCGATTTGCGACGGCCGGTACCATTGTTCCATTCACCAATCATTTAAAGCTCCTTAAAGAACCAACACTTTGGGTTGCTGGGCAGTGTGCGGGTGCTCTGCACCGCCGTACACCTTGAGCTTCTTGATCATCGCGTAGCCCAGTGGGCCTTTAGGCAGCATGCCCTTGACGGCTTTTTCCAAAGCGCGGCCGGGAAATTTGGCTTGCATGTCACGAAAGTTGGTCGAACTGATGCCGCCCGGGTAACCTGAGTGGCTGTAGTACATTTTGTCGAGCGATTTGGCACCGGTCACGCGCAGTTGGGCTGCATTGGTGACGATGATGAAGTCGCCGGTATCGACGTGAGGCGTGTAAATGGCCTTGTGTTTGCCGCGTAAACGGAGAGCAACTTCGCTGGCTACTCGTCCGAGGACCTTGTCGGTCGCGTCAATCACAAACCACTCGTGCACGACCTCAGCGGGTTTTG
>JAIFMA010000149.1 GCA_020048795.1 Rhodoferax sp. | reverse complement strand
TATATGTAGCTTGGTGGCCTGGGGCGGAATCGAACCACCGACACAAGGATTTTCAGTCCTCTGCTCTACCGACTGAGCTACCGGGCCAAGGTTGCAGAGTATAGCAGTTGCAAAAGCTGTTCCAGGCATTACAGAACCGATGGAATTCGAATCGGTGCCAATCCAAAAATCGTCCGGCGTGCAGCCATCGCCCACTACACAACCAGCGGCTCTTCCTGCATGGCTTCAATTTGATCTTCCAGCATCTGCACCTGTCCGTGCCAGTAGTCGCTGGTGCCAAACCAGGGAAAATGCTTTGGGAATGTTGGATCACCCCAGCGTCTGGCGAGCCAGGCGCTGTAATGGATCAGACGCAGCGTGCGAAGGGGCTCGATCAGCCCCAACTCACGCCGATCAAAGGGGCGAAACTGCTCGTAACCGTCTACCAGGGCACCCAACTGCCGGGTTTGTTGCTGACGATTTCCACTGAGCAGCATCCATAGGTCTTGCACTGCCGGTCCCATGCGGGCATCGTCCATATCGACAAAATGCGGCCCAGGGCCAGCGGCTACCGAAGACTCCAGCGGCGTCCACAGGATGTTGCCGGGGTGGCAATCACCATGCAAACGTAGCTGACTGATGGGCTTGCCAGCATCACCCGGGCAAGTGTCATTTCGCGATTCGGCGCTTAATACATCTGCGCTAACTGCTATTAATTCAAGAGCTATCTGGGCGCTTTTGGCCCAAGCCGACTGCACATCCAGGGGCACTTTGTCATGGGCCAACAACCATTCGCGCGAATCCATGCCAAAACCCCGCAAATCCAGCCTGGGGCGCAGCACAAACGGCTCAAGCGCACCCACGGTGTGCATGCGCGCCAAAAAACGGCCAATCCACTCTAATACCTCCAGGTCGTCAAGTTCAGGGGCGCGGCCGCCGCGGCACGGGCTGATGCTAAAGGCAAAACCACCAAAATGATGCAAGGTGGTGCCTTGCAAGACCAGCGGACCGACCACCGGAATTTCAGTGGCCATCAGCGCATGAGAAAACGCGTGCTCTTCCAGGATCTGTGCATCGCTCCAGCGCTGCGGACGGTAAAACTTGGCAACCACCGCTGCACCAAACGACGCTGGTTCGTCCAGATACAACTGATAAACGCGGTTTTCATAGGAACTCAAGGCCATCTGACGGCCATCGCCCGCCAGCCCGACGCTGGCCAGCGCGTCCATCACCAAGTCCGGTGTCAGTGACTGATAAGGGTGGCCTTGCGCATCCGCCGGCTCAGCCATTGCTGTTGGCCCGCACTTCCTCGATGGTGGTGTGACCTTCTAGCACCTTGATAATGCCGTCTTGGCGCAGGGTGCGGAATTCGCCGGTTTTAAAAGCCTCGATTTGCAACAGCTCCGAGCGGGCCGAGGTCTGGATCAGGCGGCGCAGACCGGGTGTGACCCGCATCAGCTCATGCAGGCCCATACGCCCGGCAAACCCGGTATTCTGACAATGGCTGCAACCGGGTGCGTGGTTTTGCCGGATGATGCCCTCGGTGGCATAAAGCGTCAACCATTGGGCCATCAGCTCGTCACGCGCTGGCCGTTGTTCTTCCGGAAACGCCAGCAGGTAATCGCCCAGCAGCTCTTCCAACCAGGGCGATGGTGCCGCTTCGCTGACCCGGCATTGGCTGCACAGCCGCCTGACCAGTCGTTGCGCCAGCACGGCCAGCAGGGAATCGGCAAAATTGAACGGGTTCATGCCCATGTCGATCAGCCTCGTCACCGTTTCGGCCGCACTGTTGGTGTGCAGGGTTGACAGCAGCAGATGCCCGGTTAACGATGCCTCAATGGCGATATGGGCCGTCTCCACATCGCGAATTTCGCCGACCATGATGACATCCGGGTCAGCGCGCAGAAACGAACGCAGCGCTTTGGCAAAAGTCCAGTCAATGTGGGGGTTGACCTGCACCTGACGCAAATCGGGCTGGGTGATTTCAATCGGGTCTTCAGCGGTCCATATCTTACGTTCCGGTGTGTTCAGATAGCTTAGCACCGAGTGGAGCGAGGTGGTTTTGCCCGAGCCGGTGGGGCCGACACACAGCACCATGCCGTAAGGCCGGCTCACTGCCTCACGCAACTGCTTCAGGTTGATTGCAGACAAGCCCAGCTTTTCCATCGCTACCGGCTTGGTCGATGACAGCAGACGCATCACCACGTCTTCCAAACCATTGGCCGTGGGCACCGTGGCAATGCGTAGCTCCAGCGGGTGTTTGACAGAAAACCTGCGGAAATCGATCTTGCCGTCCTGTGGTTTGCGACGCTCTGAAATATCCAGATCGGCCATGATCTTCAGGCGTGCCACCATCGCCGCGCGGTAGGTGTGGGGCAGTTCCAGATAGGGTGACAGCACACCGTCCTTGCGAAAACGAATGCGCACCTTGGCCTTGCGCGGCTGCGACTCCACATGGATGTCTGACACGCCACGGCCATAGGCCTCGATGATCATGGTGTTGATCAGCCGCACCAGCGTGTTGTCGGACTGGGCGATCTGCGCGTCGTTACCTTCCTCTTCAGCCAATTGGTTTTCATGCAAGTCGTGCATTTCCATCGACTCCAGCAACTGGCTGCTGCTGGCAGGCGCGGCCGCCGCCGCCGGAAAATCGACCAGGCCCGTGCTCATTGACCACGCGTTGAACCCGAGCTTCTGGTAAGCGTTGTCGATTGCTGTGCGAATATCCAGGTCATCGGCCAGCACCGCCATGACCCGGCCTTGCACCAGAAACTCAAGCTCTTCAAAAATCTTGCGCTGGGTCGGGTCTGCTGCTGCAACCACGGTGACATTGCCGCGCGACAGCAGCGGAACGATCGAAAGGCGCTGCGCGGTTGCCATCGAAATTTTCTGTAACACAGCCGGATCAATCGGGAACCGGACCAGGTCCACTACCGGGTAACCCATCTTGCGCACCATGGCCAAAGTCAATTTCTTGCGCGTCAAAAATCCAAGGTTAATCAGCAGTTGTCCTAGCGGCTCGGCCGGGTTGCTCTTTTTTAGATCCAGCGCCTGCTTGAGCTGCTCGTCACTCACATACCCCATGTGCGTCAAGGCCTCGCCCAACCGAAGCAAAGGCATTTTGTTTTGTTGGTCCAGCGCCTTGAGCAACTGCTCGGGTGAGGTCACGATGGCATCTTGACGCACCTCATCAGGTTTGGGGTCACTCGGTCTCACCACAACCGGTCCGTCGGCTGGCACATGTTGGACGCTGTCTGGGGCATCTTGGACGCTGTCTGGCGCATCTTGGACGCTGTCTGGCGCATCGTTTTGCGGCAACTCCACCCGCATATAGGCATCGTCGGGGATAAACTCGCATTGCAAGCTGCCAGGCTCATCCATGGGTGTGTACAAAAACAGACCATACGGGGTCTCGACATGCCCCAAGGTCAATCCTGACAAGATCTTGCCGTCTTTCAGATGCACACGGTACAGAGAGATCTGCCGGTCCATGAACTCGGTAGAAAACACGGTCCGCCCTGGCTGGCTCAGCGGCCGCACCGGCACCTTCAAAATGAGCCGATGAAAGTTGGAAAACGCCAGCGACACCATCGATCTGGCGCGTTCGATCTGAATCAGGATCTTCTTTTCCGAGGGAACAAAAGCAAACAGCATGCAGTTGCGGCTGACCCCCGTGCCGCTTTCAATCTCGCACTCCTGAGGCTCTGACCAGCTCTGCACGGCTCGATAAGCCTGATGGGGCGGCGCTGGCCATGTGAAAGCCGGCTCCGGGGCGGCAGGCTCAGGGGCTACAGGCTTTGCCAAGGCACTCTTGGGTGTCAATTCAAAATCCAGCACTTGCGCTGGGCCAGGCGGTAGGGAAGTGTTTTTGAACGTCATAGCCGAATCATGCTCCATTTTGGGCCTCTCGTAAAAGGCTTGGGTCAAGTCTCTAATACATCCTGTCGTTTTACGGTAACGTGCAGCGCAAGTTCACCGCCCAAAGGCTCAGGCGGTGCCAGGAGATTCACATGTTTGACTACATCATCATCGGTGCCGGCTCGGCGGGCTGCGTCTTGGCCGCGCGCCTGTCTGAAGACCCCGGCACCACCGTGGCCCTGCTTGAGGCCGGGCCGGTGGACAGCAACGTGCTGATTCATTGTCCGGCCGGTCTGGCCGGTCTGGCCAAGTTCAGCTTGCTGGGCTGGGGGCTTGACACCGTGCCGCAGCCCGGGCTCAATGGCCGCGCGGGCTACCAACCACGTGGCAAGGTGCTGGGTGGGTCAAGCTCGCTCAACGCCATGGTCTACATCCGCGGACAGCGTCAAGACTACGACCACTGGGCCGCGCAGGGCAACCCGGGCTGGGCCTTTGATGACGTGTTGCCCTACTTCAAACGCGCTGAGCACAACGAACGCGGTGCTGATGCCTTCCACGGCACCGGCGGCCCGCTTAATGTGATGGACCTGCGCAGCCCAAACCGCTTTGGTGCACTGTTTGTACAAGCTGGTGCACAGGCCGGCTACAAGGTCAACCCGGACTTCAATGGTGCCGACCAGGAAGGTGTCGGGCTGTACCAGGCCACCCACCGGAATGGCGAACGCTGCAGCGCCGCCAAAGCCTACCTGACTCCCAACCTGTCTCGCCCCAACCTGCAGGTTTTCACCAGCGCACACATTACCCGCATCCTGCTTGAAAAAAAGCGCGCCGTGGGTGTCGAATTTGTGCATGACGGGCACATCAAACAGCTCAAATGCCAGCGCGAGGTGCTGCTGTGCGCCGGCGCCATCCAGTCACCGCAGATTTTGATGCTGTCGGGCATTGGTCCGCACCAGCATCTGCTGGACAGTGGCATTGCCACCCAGCACGACCTGCCCGGCGTGGGGCAGCACCTGCATGACCATCCCGACATCGTGCAAGTGGTGCACGCACCCAAAGCTACTGACCTGTTTGGCCTGTCGCTGACCGGCGGCATCCGCACGCTCAAGGGCATTTTCGAGTGGCGCAATCAGCGCAGCGGCATGCTGACCACCAACTTTGCCGAAGCCGGTGGCTTTATCAAGAGCCAAACCGATGAAGCTACGCCAGATTTGCAACTTCACTTTGTCATCGGCAAGCTCATCAACCACGGCCGCACCCTGAGCCTGGGTCACGGTTTTTCGTGCCATGTGTGCATCTTGCGGCCCTTAAGCCGTGGCAGCGTCAGGCTGGCCAGCAAGGACCCGATGGCCTTGCCGCTGGTGGACCCCGACTTTTTGGGCCACCGTGATGACATGGACCGCATGATTCGCGGCTTCAAACTGATGCGCAACATCCTGGCGCAACCTGCGCTGGCGCAATTTGGCGGGCGTGAACTCGCCAGCACAGCGGGCGCGCAAACTGATGCCCAGATCGAGCAGGTGATTCGTGACTATGGCGACACCATTTATCACCCGGTGGGCAGTTGCCGCATGGGCAATACCGACATGGACGTGGTCGATGCGCAACTGCGCGTGCGCGGCATGCAGGGGCTGCGTGTGGTCGATGCGTCCATCATGCCGCGGGTGGTCAGCGGCAATACCAATGCGCCCGTGATGATGATCGCAGAAAAGGCCGCTGACCTGATCCGGATGAGCCCGTCAGCCAGCGCGTGATTTAACCCATTGCGGCACTCATCACAAGTCTTTTTTGCCTCTAGCCCTTATGGATAAAGCGCAAAATGCTATAACAATAGTATCAAATTTCATCTACTGTACATTGTTCCATGCGATGAAAATAGCCCCTCGCCAGGGGCCATTTGCACTTGGCCGTCACGCCAATCAGAAGCGGTGGCGCACGCCCAGCGCGATGCCAGTGGAACTGGTGCCGGCAGAAGCGGTAACGCCACCGATGTAGCCGTTGCCGCCAGGGGCCACCTGACCACGCTCGCCATTGTCGTAGCGCACCACCACTGCATTGAGGTCGGTGCGTTTAGACAGCGAATAGGTGTATGCCACGCCGTAGGATGACACATCCGCATCCGACGGACGGTTGTCATCGTACTTGTTATACGCGACGGAAATCGAATGCGCGCCCATCAGGTGGCGGTAACCAATGTGGAACAGCGTGCCATCCACCTTGAAGGCTTTGATGTAAGCCGCCTGGGCGGCGCTGCCGGTAGCTTTTGCGGTGGCGTCAGGGACACCAGCAGCGATCATGCCGGCTGCAACCACAGGGCCGATAGCCGAGAAACCATTCGGGTTGTCATCGGTGATCTTGGCGACCATGGTGCTAGCCGTGCCGCTACCAAAGTTCATCGATGCACCCAGCACTGAGGTGGTCAGGGACTTGTCGCCCAATTCATTGTTGGCGGTGTTATAGCCAAACCCGACAGAAAACACATCGGTCTTGTAATTGGCATTCAAACCAATCATCCGGCCTTTTGCAGTGTCACCTGCTACTTCACCCAGCGCATACATGAACGAGCCTGAAAGGCCATCTTTGACAAAGCGGTATGACAACGCGTTGGACTTGCGGATTTCCAGTACTGCCGGGAAGGCTATGATCTGCCCAGCCGACAAGGCCGACTGCGTGCCCATGATGTCATAAGTGACATTGGTCTCGAAGGCCGGCGTGTACTGGCGACCAGCGAGTACCGCACCCATCGGGGTAATCACGCCGACAAACGCCTGCCGATCAAACGCGGCGTTATTGACATTCACGCCCCACTGGCTGGTGATCACAGGCTCAACCTTGCTGATGATGGCTTGGGGCAGACCCAGCGCGCTGGGCAAGCTCAGGCGGTCTGACAGTTGGGGTGTGCCCTGCAACCAGCTATTGGGACGGGTGCCGGAGCCCCCCGTGTCCAGTTCCACACGGGCTTCCAGCGTAAAAATGGTTTTGTAGCCACCGCCCATGTCTTCAGTGCCCTTCAGGCCCCAGCGCGAGCCCTCCATGATGCCACTGGCCAACTGCGTGACGGTGCCGCCCCTCAAGCCACTGACCGAGGTAATGCCTGCATCGGCCAGACCATACAGGGTCACGCTCGACTGGGCACTGGCCAGGCCGGCACAAAACAGCGTGCAGGCCAAAGCAGCGGATTTGATCGCAAAGGGCAGAGCCCGCGGGGTATTTGAATGATTCATGATGATTGAGCAGAAAGGGAAGATACAAAAAGAACCGGTCAAACGAACGACCGTTTACTTCTGTTGATGATGCACTTTTTAGGGGAATTATCGTACAGGGTTTTCCCTCAATTGGTGCATCGGTTGCAAGCCCGAAAAATTCGCTAACTTGTTCACACCGTTGAAGAATATCGATGTGTGTCGGTTTGATGGTGATTCGTCAAATTTGCACCTGGTTTGTTGCAGTCACGCGACAAAATTCAAGCTTCAGAGTCGCCAATAGTGGCCGTTATGCCCTGAAAAGCAGTTTTTAGGCACCTGCGTGTTTAAATCCTCCCGTGATGTTTATTTTTTGGAGTTTTTGAAATGAAAAAAAGTCTGATTGCTTTGGCTGTTCTGGCAGCATCTGGTGCTTCGTTTGCTCAGTCCACTGTGAATGTTTATGGTATTGCGGACATTTGGCTCGGTAACTTGAAGGCATCTAAAGTGTCCGACAAGGCCGATAGCACGACTGTAATGGAGAGCGGGGGTGTTTCCGGTAGTCGTTGGGGTTTAAAAGGTGCTGAAGACTTGGGTGGTGGCTTGAAGGCTGTCTTCACCCTTGAGCAAGGCATAGCTTTAGACACTGGCGCTGGCACTGCTGGTCAAGCCTTCTCCCGTCTGTCGTATGTGGGTTTGGCTGGTGGTTTTGGTGAAGTGACTTTTGGCAAGATGTGGACTGCTACCGATGATGTGATGGGTGTATCCAACAGCGGTTTTGACTCTGGATTGTCTGCCACGAATGGCGTGTGGGTTGCCAATTCGGTGTACTCATCTAACCCCGGCAATTCGATCAAATACGCTTCACCGAGCTTCGGTGGTGTGACTTTTGCGGTTAGCTATGGTCTTGATGAAACCCCAAACATCACCAAGGATATGGTTGACTTCAATGTTGCGTACGCTGGGGGTCCGATTGCTGTGAATTTTGCCTACCAAGTGCAAAACGATTCCAGTGCTGATGACCTGAAAATCACAACGTTGAACGGTTCTTACGATTTTGGCGTAGCCAAATTGCTGGCTAGTTATGCGCAAACAAAGAGCGGTGATTTTGATGTGAAGGACTACCAGATTGGTGTTGACGTGCCAGTGTCTTCTGCGATAACCGTGTCAGGTGGGTTTGCACGTTCCTCACGTAACGATGTTGCTGCTGCTTCGATTGCGGCTGACAACCTTCTGGTGAAGCCTGCAATGGGCCTTTATAACGGTACGACAAATACTGGCTTTGGTGTGGCTGTGGCTTACAGCATGTCCAAGCGCACAACGCTTTACGATGTCAGCAAGCGTCAGCTCTATGCTGTTGGTGTGAAGCACACGTTCTAATCCAACGCTGGCGCAAGTCAGCTGACGGTTAAAACATCTAAACCCCGCTCGGGAAACTGAGTGGGGTTTTTTAACGCCTATCAGTAGTGTCCCAACGTTCCTCATAGGAGAGCGAGCTGATTTGACTCGAAATCCTGATCTGAATCCGTTGAGGGTGGTGTAAGCAGTTGATTTATTGGAACATTTTCAAACATGGACAAGCTCAGGATTTGTAGGTGGCAATCAGCAGGTAGGTCGATATGGCAATCCATATCTGCGTCTTGACTGCGTTCTCGCTGGTGCCAAAAAACACTTTGATGCGCAAATGGGCGTTAAGCACACGTTCTAATAGCGCTCTGATCGGTATTGCCGACGATCATTCCAAAAAAGCCGCCTTCGGGCGGCTTTTTGTTGTGCGCCCAGTGGGTAGCGGTGTTGATCCAACCAGTGATTTTCCAGCCGTCTAAGCGGTTGCTTTCTGGTCCGGGGGTGTATCAGACCTCCAGAGTTGATCGGCCTGCAATCGTGCCATCCACGCTTTCTCGACAAAGCTATCGGTCACCCCATAGTGACCGTGGCTGACACGCATGAGCAAGTTGGCAGAAGTCATCAGGCCGATCACGCTTTGAACCTCTTGGGTGGTGACTTCCCGGCCTGTCTTCACTGAGTACTCTTTCAGCGCGTCTGCCGTAAACCCGCCCTTGACGCTGCCTCCAATACTGCAAATACGTGAAAAAACCGCTTCTGCAAGAGGGCCCAGCGCTTCTATTTTTTGAAGCTCAACATCTGCCGCCGCAGCACCCAGTGACTGAGCAATTGTTGGCAAATGCTCGTCAGCGTCTGCCCCTTGGGGTAAGGTGCGCAAGACATTGAGCGCTTTCATCAATTCTTCGGGGCGGCTACCCATTCGCTTGAATGCCTCTTCAGTGACCGCTATCGATGGGGTTTTGGCGCCTAACTGTGTCTGGACTTGGTGCAGGATGTATTCAATAAAATCTCGCCCAAGCACCGGAAACTCATGCGTGACCGCACCATTGAATGCCTGGTTGCCCTTGACGGAGAGTTCCTGGACTCGCGCCCGATGCGAACCCGTCCCGATGAAAAGAAAGTAGCCAGGGGTGGCAGGGCGGGTGTTGATGGCGTCACGCGTTGCCTTGAGTGCATGGAGCATGTTGTCACCCTCTGCACCTCCCAGTGCATGCTGCACCTCGTCAACGATCAGCACCACATTTGTTTGAGCCTGGTCGATCAGCTCTTTGAAGGCGTGGGCAAGGCTTACGCCCCCCTCCTTGCCCACGTCGGCGAGCTTAAATCCAAATTTAAACCCCGCGGCACCTGCCTCGATGCTGGAAACCCGTCTCAGTTTCTGCAGGATGCCTGAGCCAGGGATTTGAAGTTCACTCAGTGACCTCCGAATGGCGTCGTGAACCAGATCCGCTGGATTGGCTTGCGGCTGACTCCACAGGTCGACGTAGATGACGATAGCCCCCCGCTCCTCCAAAGCTGGAATCAGATCGGTGGCGAGAAAGGTTGTCTTGCCCACCCGCCGTTGACCTGAGAGAAATAGCCCTGAGCGCAACGAGGTGTCCAGAAAAGAGGGCTGCAGGAGTTGCTGTGCCATTTCCTGAGCAAGTGTGGTGCGACGGTATGTCATGATTTACAAGTTTTTATTGAGTTAGCATAATTATTTCATCAGCATAATTAACTGTAAAGCGGTATGCCGTTTTCCGACCGGTGTATCAGCGTTTGATTATTCAGTTTGAGGCTTGTCACTGAACGTTGTAAGCACCCCACAATGGTGCGCTTAATCTGCCCTTTCCTCGTAAAAACACAGTATTTTCCAATTCAGGTATGAGCCTGAAGCGAAGCCAGTTTGACATCAATCATCGTACAGGCTGACCGGGTT
>JAIFMA010000099.1 GCA_020048795.1 Rhodoferax sp. | reverse complement strand
GGCAGTGGGTTTGTTGGGGTGAATCCGAACTCCAAGATTCCGGCACTACTGGACTGCAGCACACCCGAACCGATCAGGGTGTTCGAGTCCGGTTCAATTCTGTTGTACCTTGCCGAGAAGTTTCATGCCTTTATGCCGAGCGAGCCAGCCCAACGCGCTGAATGCTTGTCGTGGTTGTTCTGGCAGATGGGCAGTGCCCCGTACCTTGGTGGCGGCTTTGGTCATTTTTATGCCTATGCACCGACCAAGATCGAATACGCCATTGACCGCTTTGCCATGGAGGTCAAACGCCAGTTGGATGTGCTCAACCGACGCTTGGCCGACAACCCTTATGTCGGTGGCGACACCTACACCATCGCCGACATCGCCATCTGGCCTTGGTATGGGGCTTTGGTTCAAGGTCAAGTTTATGAAGCTGGTGAATTTCTGCAAGTCCATGAGTACACCCACGTCGTCCGCTGGGCTGACGAGGTCGCCAAACGTCCTGCGGTGAGGCGTGGCCGTATGGTCAACCGTGTGACGGGACCACTGGCGACCCAACTTCATGAACGCCATGATGCAAGCGACTTCGACACCCGCACACAAGACAAACTGCAGATGCCATCATGATCACGCTCTACGATTGCGCAACCGCTCTCCTGCTGCGATGCTACTCAGCGCTGGCACGGCATCCTGCAATGGCTTTGTAGTGCTGGACTTTTTGTCCCGGCGCGCCACAATGCACCTGTGATATTCATCTGATCAAACTTCACAATGCGCCATGCCAATTGAAACCGCCATCGACAAGATCACCGGCCTGCTGGCCAAATCACAGCGTGTGCTTTTCATGACCGGAGCTGGCGTTTCGGCTGACTCTGGTTTGCCGACCTACCGCGGTGTAGGTGGCCTGTACAACGATGAATCTACCGACGAGGGCCTGTCTATTGAGCAGGCCCTCTCGGGTCAGGTTTTTGCTGTGCGTCCGGATATCACCTGGAAATACTTGTCACAGATTGAACACAACTGCCGGGGCGCGCTGCCCAATGCGGCACATCTGGCTATCGCAGAACTTGAGCAGTGGATCCCACATGTGCTGGTCTTTACGCAGAATATTGATGGTTTGCATCGCAAGGCCAAAAGCACCCATATCATTGAAATCCACGGCAATCTACAAGAGCTGCTCTGTACCGAATGCGATTTTAAGGAGCAGGTTGAAGACTTTGATGGCCGCAGCTTGCCGCCGCGTTGTCCCGAGTGCGGCAGTGTGCTGCGGCCCAAGGTGGTGCTGTTTGGAGAGGCTCTGCCAACCGTGGCCATGCAACGCTTCATGGCAGCGCTGGAGCAAGGCTTCGATATGGTGTTCATCATTGGCACTTCCGGTGTTTTTCCGTACATTGCCGAACCGGTGGCCTGGTGTGCCAGGGCTGGCATACCCACGGTCGAAATCAATCCGATTCACACCCGCATCAGCCAGCACGTCGCCTTCCACCTGCCGCTAGGTGCAGCCCACGCCATGGAGGCGATTCTGGCGCGGCTGACATGCAACAACTGAACACCACCTGGCTTATCAAAAGAATCATCGGCGTGGTTCAAAACCCCCAGCTTTCGGGTAACTCTGACCTGACATTCCCTGCCTCAAAAGTACCAGGATTTTTGTTCAATGCGGAACTTTTTAGAACCTTGATTCGCCCCGATGGGGTCACCAGTTCCGTTGCCAGCGGCAGCGCAAAAGCGGTTTCAGGGGCGTTGTTGGGTACACTGGGAAAGTCTGCCGCAAGGCGAATCCGAGGCTTTTGACGGTTCATGCTGAAACGGATCAGTGTCAATCAGCTAACGCTGGGAATGCACATCAAGGAGTTTTGCGGCTCCTGGATGGAGCATCCCTTCTGGCGAACCGCCTTTGTTCTGACAGACCCCAAAGATATCCACGCCATCCTGAGCAGCAGCATCAAGGAGGTGTGGATTGATTGCAGCAAGGGGCTTGATGTGGCCTTGGGCGTTGCAGCCGTATCGGTGGCGCAATCGGAAGCTCAGGTCGAGGCTGAGCTCAAGCAGGCAGCCGAAGGAAAGCGCCAGATCGCTCCTGTGCCCGCCGCCCAAGAGATTGCGCGCGCAGCCAGAATCTGTTTGCAGTCCAAAAAGGCTGTGAAGTCCATGTTTGAAGAGGCCCGCATGGGCAATTCGGTGGATGTAGGTGGTGCCAAACTCCTGGTGCAGGAGATCTCCGATTCGGTTGCCCGCAACCCCGAGGCCATCATCAGCCTGGCCCGGCTCAAAACAGCCGACGAATACACCTACATGCACTCGGTGGCGGTGTGCGCCATGATGGTTGCGCTGGCCAAGCAACTCGAGCTCGACGATGCGCAAACGCATTCCGCCGGCCTGGCCGGTTTGTTGCACGATGTAGGCAAAGCCCTGCTGCCGATGGACATCCTGAACAAACCCGGCACCTTGACCGATGCAGAGTTTTCAATCATCAAGAATCATCCGGTAGAAGGCCACCGAATGCTGCTAGGAAGCGAGAAACTTGACCCTATCGCACTCGACGTGTGTCTTCACCACCATGAAAAAGTAAACGGCTCGGGCTATCCCAAGGGCTTGAATGGAGAGGCGATTAGCCTTTTCGCCAAAATGGGGGCCGTCTGCGACGTGTACGATGCCATCACCTCGAACCGCCCCTACAAGAGCGGCTGGGATCCGGCCGAGTCGATGCGCAAAATGGCAGCATGGTCGAATGGGCACTTTGAAGCCACGATCTTTCAGGCATTTGTCAAGAGCATTGGTATTTATCCGGTGGGATCTTTGGTTCAACTCACGTCAGGACGCATCGGCGTCGTGGTCGAGCAAACCGGCAAGTCTCTGACCACACCGCGCATCAAAGTGTTCTTCTCCAGCAAGTCGAACATGCGCATCCTGCCTGCCATGGTTGATCTTTCGCAAAAAGGAGTCACTGAGAAAATTGTTGCGCGGGAAGACCCGGAAAAGTGGCAGTTCAAGGATCTCAATGCGCTGTGGTCTGGGTCGGCAGGAATTTGACCGCCACCAGTTGAGAGATTGCCGAACACTTCGAGATGCCCTGATGGCCACCCAATTTCCCCCACCCGGTGGTGGAACCGAGATGCGCTCAAAGGTCGCTTCAGGGCGATTGAATAATCGTTGGATTTCTGGCAAATTTATATTTTGTGATTCCGCCCCAGGAATTTCTTGGCTCTGCAATGTCCCGTGACATTTTTGTATTTTTACCACTACCGCAGGGGCAAGGGGTGTTCCGGCCTATCTTGGTCATCGTGAGTTCTTAGTTGGCGCACCCAAGCGTACCAAGTTCATTGCGGTCGCGTTGACTAGCAATAAGTCAACATTGTCGATAGTCAGAAAAGTTCGATTCCGCGTTGGTCTGGTACTCATTTTTTGAATTTTGCCAAACTGTCCGCCGTCGCTTTCGCACCATGCAGGCGCAACGCCGCCACCAGTTCCGCCACTGCATACGGCGGCTTTGTCAGATCGCTGAGCGACTTTGCAATCGCTTGACTGACTCTGGCTGGCGCGGCATCAAACAGGCCGTCAACGAACGCACCGGCCTTGATGACCTCGATACCAAGTTTGCGTGTGTCGGCAACGGCCAGATGTTTGGTGTTGTCGGAAACGATCATGATCTTGTGCAGTGCCGGGTCTTCTCTTCATTGAGTCCGTTGACCATGACCAGAGCGGCGGCGATCAGGTGCCGGTCGTTGTCATGGACCCGAGCGGGGACGCGGGACATGAAAGCGGTGTCGTCATACCCGGTAATCAGATGCCCATTGTTGGTGGCCCGTTGAAATGCCCTGAGCCGTTTGGCACCTGACTTCGATGCATCGGGATGCACCTGCGGCCATTTGCGCAGAAACTCGGCCTCAACGTCACCCGTCCAGTAGGCGAAGTAGAGCCCTTAGAGCATCAAGTCAAACAGCACGTCCGACAGGCGCAAAGGCAACAGCACGCAGGTATCCAAAATAACCAGGGTGTTACCACCGGGGGTGAGTGGGTGGCGGACCAGCACTGACGGTCACCGACCTCTTGCAAGCGCCTTGACGCGGCGCACCACGTCTGCTTCAGTATTTTTGTAGGCCCCGGCTTTTTGCCCCTCCGTACGCAGGTCGGTGGTTTTGCCCGTCACCTGATGTTTGGCTTTCCAGTCCAGCACGGAGGCAAGGGATACCCGCCGATGACCACCAGCAGAAACAGTGGCATCCTTGAGCTTGTTCTGGTCGATCAACATGGCGACATACGGACGGCTGTAACCTAACAATTCCGCAGCCTGTGCCGTGCTGATGAGGTCATTGGCGGTGACAACCGTTTTCGGCATCTCGATACCGACCGATTGGCTCTCAACGTCCACCAAATGACGAATCAATTGCAGGCGCGCGTGACGGCTCTGTGGCGTGGTGGCTTCAAGAACCTGGTGCAGTGCGCTGGCAACCTTTTCGGACACGGTTCCGGTCATCGAACCGATGGCATCTGCCAAGGGTCCCAATGGGTCGTAGCGGTGTGCAGGTGTTTTGCCCAATGTGGCAGTGGTAGGCATGGTGCGCTTCAAGTATTGATTCAGATGTCGGTTCAATATGAAACGAAACAAACGAATAATACGAAAATTTGATCGGACATGCAAGACTTGCCATCAAGTCCAGTTAATGGCATGAAGGGGGCATCAAGTTAGGAAATTACCAGTAAAAACGACCATGAAATTCAAATCGACCCCAAACTTTTTTCGACCGCAAACCCGCATGGCTATTGGGTTTGCGTCAAATCAGAACCACGTTCACCGGACAGTAGTGGTTTCCCAGTGGAAACATGGTTTTTCAGGTCGCTGAAATCGGTGGAAAGCATCCGCTCCACGTACCGCGCGATCAGGTCAATTTCAAGATTCACCGGGTCGCCCGACCTGAGTTGCCCCAGCGCCGTGTTTTGCACCGTATGTGGAATCAGGTTGATGCTGACCTGACAGCCCTCGGGCAGGTCTTCGACCCGGTTGACCGTCAGGCTAACGCCATTGACGGTAATCGACCCTTTGTAAGCCAGATATTTGGCCATCGACCCTGGGGCCAGCACCTGTAACGCCCAGCTTTCACCGACCTGTTCAAACAGCGAGACCACGCCAATGCCATCCACATGGCCGGACACCAGATGACCCCCCAACCGATCATTGGCACGCAAGGCCTTTTCAAGGTTGATCGGTCCGAGTGCTTGCAGACCGGCCGTTCGGTCCAGCGATTCGGCAGAAATATCCACAGTGAAGGTGTGTTCTGCCGGGCTGAGCGTGGTAACGGTCATGCAGGCACCATTGAGCGCAATGCTGTCGCCCTGGGTAACGTCAGCCAGGTACGCCGGTGGCGCAACAATGGTCAGGCGCCGGCCATGACGGGCCGACTCACCCAGGGGTTGGACAACAGTGATATGGCCGAGGCCAGAGATGATTCCTGTAAACATGCAGTTATTTTCGCAGGGAAACGTGATCAGTTCTTGCCCGACTTGCCAGACCCCGGTGAAAACCCGTCGTGCCCGCTGATCCGGGCCAGCACGCGCAGGTCGGGTCCTATCATGGCGGTCGACTGAAATGCCAGTGGCACGGCCTGCGATAGTGCGGTCAACGGCCCCAGATTGCTCATGTCGGTACCCTGGCCGATCAGTGTGGGCGCCAGATAAATCAGCAATTCATCGACCAGGCCGGCGCCAAGCAGGGAGCCGTTGAGCTTGTGGCCGGCCTCCACATGAAGTTCGTTGATCTCGCGCGCTGCCAGGTCTTGCAGCATGGCTGCCAGGTCAACCTTGCCCTGGGCATTGGGTCGGTACAGCACCGTCGCACCACCTCGCTCAAGGGCTGATTGTTTAGACTCATTTCTGACTGCAGCCCATATCCAACGAGCGCGGTCAGCTATAAAAAGACTAGCATCAAGCGGGGTCTCAAGGCCACTGTCCACCAGTGCCAAAGTGGGCTGACGCTGCGTTGGCACCAGTCGCACGTCGAGCTTGGGGTCGTCGGCCAGCACCGTGCCAATCCCGGTCAGCACGGCACAGGCGCGGGCCCGCCAGGCGTGGCCGTCGGCGCGCGCCTGGGGCGAGGTGATCCACTGGCTGGTGCCATTGAGCAGGGCCGTCTTGCCATCCAGTGAGGCCGCAATTTTCATTCGCACCCAGGGTAATTGACGGATCATTCGGCTGAAAAAGCCGATGTTGAGTTCATGCGCCTGTCGCGCCAGCGGGTGATCGGGTGGCAACACCTCCACGTGTACCCCGGCAGCGCGAAGTCGCCCGAAGCCTTGTCCGGCCACCAACGGGTTGGGGTCGGTGTGGATGGCGACCACCTTCGCGATGCCTGCGGCAATCAGCGCATCGCAGCAGGGCCCGGTGCGGCCGTGGTGCGAGCAGGGCTCCAGCGTGACGTAAGCGGTGGCACCCTGCACCGGCCGCGCCTGGGCTTGCGCGTCTCGCAGGGCCATGATTTCAGCGTGAGGGCCACCGGCGCGCTGGGTCTGGCCTTGCCCCAGAATTTGGCGGTCTGGCGAGACCAGCACGCAACCGACGCGCGGGTTGGGCGAACTGAGCGTCAGGCTTTGGCTGGCAAGCTGGAGCGCCTGCGACAGAAAATGGTTCATGGTCAATCCCAATAAGCGGGGCACCATCGTAGCCGCTTGGGGCCGCCATCAATCCTGGCCGACCTGGCCGATCACCAAGCTTGCCAGGCCGCCAAACCGTCTCTTGATCCTGTGGTCAAATGGCCGGGGCAGGCGCTTCACCCCATTTCCAGATCAGCCGTGTCGCGGTTGCCTGACCTGGTCCTTCCCATGCATCTGAAGAGGGATTGAGACAAGCCAGTGCACTGCCTTCGGCTTTGTGCCCAGCCACCAATGATTTGACAATGGAGCCCGGTGTTGCAAAATCGCCTTCAAGAACGTGACCCACCGTACCTGGAAAGATAGCCATGAAACATCCTGTTCACTCTCTGCCCTTGACGTTCTGCGCGGCCTTTGTTTGCCGCTGCGCCACGCCAGGTGCGAACCAGCCGGCACCCGTGCCAGAACTCAAAGCTGGCCGCCTGATTGGCTATTTGCCAGCCAGGCCGGGGCTCTGAAAATGGCCTTGCCCCTGGCAGAGGGCGCGCCATAGTCCGGGCCGTCGGCATCACCCTTGGGTGGCGGGCTGGTGTCATGACCCTGTCATTGCAGTGAACTCCCATGGAACATGAGCTGGCACACGTCGATGCCGCCCGTTGTTCGGGCTGTGGTCGGTGTGTGGCTGCCTGCGCGTTGCGACTCTTTGCCTTTGAGACACACAACTGGAAGAAGACCTCAGTGATGCAGGATGCTGAGCGCTGCAGCGGTTGCGGTGACTGCGTTGCCAAGTGCCCCATTGACGCGTCAGCCAAGTGACAGCGTTTCGGGGTCAAGCAACAATAACTTCAGAATTCGTGATGCAGTGCGACTCATCGCCTCAGTTTCAGCCATGAGCGATGGCACGTGCAGGAGCGGCGCAGGCAGCGGTTCGGGCTGCTCCAGGCACCTTCCTGGCGGGCCGGAAAAGTCTGACAGAGAGCCCATCCACATGGCCATGATCGCCACCACGGGTAGCAGATTTTGGGTCGGATCCCAATTCGGCACTTTGGCGTGCGCCTGGGTGACGGGGCATCACCGAATGGGGCTCTGACCCCAATTCTGCGGGCCATTGGCCGCCGGGCAGGCC
>JAIFMA010000046.1 GCA_020048795.1 Rhodoferax sp. | reverse complement strand
CACGCCGCCTGCCCCTGTGACAGTGGCCTGGCCTACGGTGATTGCTGTGCTCGCTGGCATGCCGGCCTGGCCGAGGCCATGTTTGCCCCCACGCCAGAGGCACTGATGCGCTCGCGCTACAGTGCCTATGTGCTGGGGCTGATCGACTATCTGCTGGCCACCTGGCACCCGTCCACGTCACCAGGCGAACTGGAACTCGCACCCGTGAAATGGCTGGGGCTGCAGGTGCGCCACGCCCAGGCCAGCGGTGATGCCGGGGTGGTGGAGTTCGTGGCCCGGTATCGCGACAACGGACGTGGCGTGCGCCTGCATGAGATCAGCCGCTTTGTGCGCGAGAACGGACGCTGGACCTACATTGACGGCCAGATGCAGGCACCAGAATGAGCTTGTGCCTGCACCCCTTGGGTGCAGACCCAGGATAAATTTGTTCTTGTGCCGTTTTCGTCATTCCCGCGCAGGCGGGAATCCAGACTGCACTAGATTCCCGCCTACGCGGGAATGACGGTAAATCAAGGACTTAGCGCAAGAACAAATTTGTCCTGGGTGCAGACCGGGTGTCTGGCTTTCAACAGACGATCCGTGCTATCTTTTGCACCATGAGCCTATTCCTGAACCCGGACGTTTCGCCTTCAATGCAACAGCAACGGTTGTCCGGATCGGCGTTGCTGGCCACCAGCGCGTTACATCTGGCGTTGCTGTGGCTGGTGTTGCAGTCAGCCCCGATGGAACAGGCCGCACGCGAGGTGGTGCAGTACCTCAAACCAATCACACTGACCCGGCCAACCCCGAAACCCAAAACCGAATCCAGAGCCATTGCCCAGCCTGTGCCACTGCCGGTGGTGCGCGAAGCCCTGCCAGCCAAACCAGTGATTCTGCCGCCAAAAGCCATCGAACCCCTGCCAGAAACGCCATCACCACCACCGGTCTTGGTGCCCAGGCCCGTCGCACCCACACCACCGCCTGAGCCCAGGTTGGCTCCAGTGATACCACCGCTGGAGCCGACAGTTGCTCCAACACCCACGCCCGTACCAGAACCCGTGCCCACCAAACCTGAGCCTGTGCCAGAACCGGCACCGACACCTGCACCAACACCTGCACCAACACCTGCACCAACACCTGCACCAACACCTGCACCGACACCCGCACCCGCACCTTCGCCTGCGCCTGCGCCTGCTCCAACGCCAGTCGCCAGCCCCCTGCCTGCCCCCGTGCCAAGCGCAAGCCCGGCCCCCGCGCCAGCACCGGCACCCCCAACCGCCCCGCTGCCGACAGCCGCGCCAGTACGCCCCACCGCGATCACGCCGATGCAGGCAGCACCAACCGGTGCACCTCCGATCGCGGCGGGTGCCAGCGGCGGGCCAGCCCCTGCAACGGCGCAGGAGCCAAACCGATTACCCGCCAGAATTTATCCCGACATGATGAGACTCCAGCCACGCCAGCGCAGTCTGGCCGAAATGGCCAATGAGCAGATCAATGGTGCACGGGCACCGCGCGACAAATTTGCCGATGGCATCAGCGCAGCGGGGCTGCCAGACTGCGTTGTGCCCAAGCCTGATGGCAGCCTGGTCGGTATGGCCACCCTGCCCTTCGCCGCCGCCACCGGCAAATGCAAGATGCCCAATTAACATTCGCCCTGACCTACACCGACACCGACACGCCGTCACCCCACACCTGTCAAGAAAGTTCGCATGCTCAACACACCCAACGCCCCCCAGTGTCACGTTCGCAGTTGGCCTGCCTGGACGCTGGCCCTTGGCCTGGTCTGCGCCGGTCTGGCCCAGGCACAAGCAGCCACTGCGGCACCCGCGGCATCAGCCCCGGCCGCGACGGCATCCCTGGTGACAGCCCCGGCACCAGCAACAACCCCAGCGACAGACACCGTTGCTTCGGTGCCCGCTTTGTCAGCCAGCAGCGTAACGGTGCCAATCACGGATGCCAGTGTCCGCAACCCCTATGGGCTTGAGTCGGTATGGGCCCAGGGTGATGGGGTGGCGCGCACCACCATCTTGCTGCTAGCCGTCATGTCCGTGCTGAGCTGGTACATCATCATCGCCAAGTGGCTCCAGCAAAGACGCTTGACCGAACAAACCATGGCCGGCAAAAACATGCTCGCCAGCGCCGAGCCTCTGTCCAAACGCATTGAAACACTTCCCACCGACAACCCCTTGCGCTTCGTGGCCGACGGTGCCATGGCGGCGGCACGGCGGCACGACAGCCTGTCCGGCCAGGTGGACATGGCAAGCTGGTTGGGCCAGGACATCGCCAGTTCGGTCACCTCCCTGCAAATGCGTTCGCAAGAGGGTTTGTCGGTGCTGGCCACGGTCGGTTCCACGGCGCCGTTTGTTGGCCTGTTTGGCACCGTCTGGGGCATTTACAACGCCCTGGTCACCATTGGCACATCGGGCCAGGCCTCTATCGACAAGGTGGCCGGACCAGTGGGCGAGGCACTGATCATGACGGCACTCGGCCTGGCAGTGGCGGTGCCCGCCGTGCTGGGCTATAACTGGCTGGTGCGGCGCAACCGGGTCACGCTGCATGCGGTACGCAGCTTCGGTTCCGAGTTGCACACGCAGTTGCTGGTGCTGATCGACAAAAGCCAGCGCGCCCGGGCGGCTGCACAGCAGGCTGACTAAGCCATGGCCATCAGTTTCAATGACACTGAGGACGACAGCATGTTGTCAGAAATCAACACCACGCCGCTGGTCGATGTAATGCTGGTGCTGCTGATCATCTTCCTGATCACGGTGCCAGTCATCAATACCTCGGTGGTGGTGCGCCTGCCCAGGCAGGCCAACCAGTTGCAGCCCAGCCAGGCTGATACCGTGCTGATTTCGGTCGATGCCCGCGGCGGCAGCTACTGGTTTGACACCCGCCTGAACGATCCACAAGCCCTGCGTGAGCGGCTGCGTCAGGTGGCGGCGCTACAGCCGCAGCCCGCCGTGCACATCCGGGGCGACGCGCGTGCTGACTATGCCGGCGTGGCGCAGGTGCTGCAAGCGGCCCAGGCGGCCGGCGTGGTACGCATTGGGTTTGTCACCGAACCCCCGGCCGGGAAACGCTGACATGGCCATCAACTTTGACGACGGGCCCGACACCGACAGTCCGGAGCTGGCCTCGGGCATGAACATCACGCCCTTGATTGACGTACTGCTGGTGCTGCTGGTGATGCTGATCATCACCATTCCGATCCAGTTGCATTCGGTCAACATGGAGTTGCCGGCCGGCGCACCGCCGCCCCAGGCCAGCGTGCCCGCAGTGGTCCAGATTGAAATCACGGCGGACGATCAACTGCTGTGGGATGGGCAAATACTGCCAGACCGGCTGGCGCTGGATCGCCATCTGCAAGCGGCAGCCGCATCGGTTGAACAGCCCGAAGTTCACATCCGTGCCGACAGCCGCGCCAGGTACGACACGGTAGCTGCGGTATTGACGGCATCGCAGCGATGGGGTCTGCAAAAGATTGGTGTCGTGGGGCTGGAAGCCTACGCGCTTTAGCCGGGCCCCGGCTACTGATGCTTCCCCGGAAACATTTTTGCTACATTATTTGTAGCTTCCAGCACAGGCAGAAAAAGGGCTCATGGCGATAATGCCGCTTACTTTTCCAGCGATTGCTGCGAGCCCGCCCCAGATCGTCCTGGCAACGCTGAACGCCAGATACATCCATGCGTCGCTGGGTTTGCGCTACCTGCTGGCCAATCTGGACCGGCACGGCGGCAGCGGCTTGCGCGCACGCGCCGTGCTGCGCGAATACACGACTGCACGCCCACCGCAGGCAGTGCTGGCAGACCTGCTGGAGACGCTTGGCCCTACCCCCTGCGCCGTCCCGCAAATCGTCGGCTTTGGCGTGTACATCTGGAACGTGACGCAAACCACCGAGGTGTTGCGTTTGCTCAAAATGGCACGGCCTGATGTCAAGGTCGTGTTGGGTGGTCCGCAGGTCAGCCACGAGACCAATCAACAAGCCATCACGCCATGGGCTGACCATGTGATCACCGGCTGGGGTGACGTGAGTTTTGCCAAACTGTGCCGTGCTTTACTGCATGGGCCGCCACCGCTGATGAAGATCATTGCAGGCGAGCAGCCCGATCTGGCCGACATCGAATTGCCCTACGGCGAGTACAGCGATGCTGATCTGGCACACCGACTACTGTATGTCGAGGCCTCGCGCGGATGCCCGTTCAAATGCGAGTTCTGCTTGAGCGCGCTGGATAAAACGGCCTGGGGTTTTGAGCTGAATCGGGTGCTGACGGCGTTGGAAACACTTTACCGACGGGGGGCCCGAAATTTCAAGTTTGTTGATCGCACCTTCAACCTGAAGACAGACAACGCGGCGCGCATCCTGCAGTTTTTTCTGGACAAGCTGCCGGGGGCGCCTGGTGCCACCCCTGATCGCCTGTTTCTTCATTTTGAGGTCATCCCCGACCATTTGCCAGAGCGCCTGCGCGCCATGCTGACACAGTTTCCGCCCGGCGTGGTGCAGTTGGAAGTGGGGGTGCAGACCTTCAATTCGACCGTGCAGCAGACCCTCTCGCGCCAGCAGAACAACACAGCCACCGAGGCCAACCTGCGCTGGCTGCTGAAGCACAGCCACGCACACCTGCACGCGGACCTGATCTTTGGCCTGCCGGGTGAAACCTTGCAAAGTTTTGCCGATGGTTTCGATCGGCTGCTGGCGATTGGACCGCACGAGATTCAACTGGGCATGTTAAAGCGCCTGCGCGGCGCACCGATGACACGCCATACCGAGGTGCATGGCATGCACTTCCTGCCTGAAGCACCGTACACGGTACAACAGACCGGCGTGGTCGACGCTGTCACCGTGCAACGCTTCTCCCGTTTTGCCCGCTACTGGGATCTGCTGGCGAACTCCGGACGATTTCCGCGAACGCTGCCACTTCTGTTGTACAGGCCAGAATGCCAGGCTGATTTGTCGCCATTCTGGCGCTTCCTTGTGTTTTCCGACTGGCTTTGGGAATGTCATGGCACCACGCATCAACTCACCCCGGAGCAACTGTTGAATGCCTTGTTTGATTACCTGAGCGCCCGGTTACCCTGCGATGTGGTGCGCCAGGCCTTGCTGGCCGACTACATCACCAGCGGTGCCCGTGCCAACCCCCGAGCTTTGCAAGGCTTGTTGCCCCGCACTGCACCATCCAACGCCAAGGTTGCGCAGGCCCTGACTAGCCGGCAAGTGCGTCACCAAGTGCTGTAACGCCAGCAAGTGACTCACTCATACCGATGATCCCGTGCTTGACATCAGGAAATATCAGTATTTAAGCCGCGCGTAATAGGTTTTCTGCGCCGCCTCACGCGTCTGGCGCAAGGTGGTGATACCCATGGCCTGCAGCAGCGGAATCAGCCGCAGCCAGACCTCTGCCGTCACCATCGCATCTCCCAACGCGGTGTGTCGACCCAGCAAGGTGATATTGAAACGCTCGGCAATCGCCTCCAATCCGTGCGACTCCTGGTTGGGGTGCACCACCGCCGACAGCAGCAAGGTATCAAGCACCGGGTGGCTGAACACCAAGCCGGTGCTTTTCTCTTGCATCTGCAGGAACTTCATGTCAAACGCCGCGTTGTGCGCCACCAGCACGGTGTCTTGGGCAAAGGTGTAAAAAGCCGGCAATACCTCGGTGATCAGCGGTTTGCCGCGCACCATGTCTTGCGTGATGCCATGAATGGGAATGGTTGCCGCCGGTATCAGTCGCCCCGGATTCACCAGTTGCTCAAAGCTCTCTTGCCTGAGCAATTTGCCATTGACGATGCGCGCTGCGCCAAGCTGGATCACTTCGTCACCTTCAGACGGATTGAGCCCGGTGGTCTCGGTGTCAAACACGGTGTAAATCAGGTCACTGAGCAGCCGGTCATCCAGCGCACTGGTTTGGTCCGAAGACTGGAACAAATCAAAGTCGTAATACTCGGGGCGGCTTTCGTTGTGCAAAATCTGCGTCGCCTCCAATTGCTCCTGCACGCTTGCCAGCGGCAGCAGAAACCTGAAAAAGGCCTCGTGGCGCACCCGCTCGCGCTCAAACCACATCTCGCCGCCGTGGCGCTCAACCACATCGCGCACCGTCAGCGGGGTGCTCTCGGCACCAAACCGCATGCTGTCCAACTCCCAGCTCATCACGGTTTCAGTGCTCATCACCTGGCCGGTCCAGATCAGATCAAGCTGGGCTCGCACACCCGAGACCTGCAGCCGCAACCGAAAAAACCGGACATCAAACTCATCAACCAGACGCATCGCCAGGTAGTCCAGCGCCTGCGTCAGGCTGAAGCTGTCAACCTTGAGCCAGATCGATGCATCCAGGTTTTCCAGCGTCACCGGGCGACTGTTGCGCGCCTCAATGCGCCGCTGGGTGGCCAGCAACACATCGGCCCCCAGCATTTCTTCCAGCGGCCAGCGCGCTTTCAGGCCTTCTGTGGCCTTTTGCGTCATGGCGCTGATACGACCACTCATGCTGGTCACCTCTTCACGCACCACGGTCAAAAAGCGCTCACGCATGGGCCCGTCCAGGTCGGGGTAAGCCAGCATCTCGACGGCTGCCTGAATATTCGCCAGTGATGAGCGACTGCCTTCAGTCAGGCCATGCAGCAACTGGTCGCGCAGGTGCTCTTCCTCAAAGGCCCGGGTCACGTTGTCAAGCATCAGCACAAAGCCACTGATCTCGCCGGCACCACCGGCAGCATCGACATGGCGCACCGGTGCCATTTGCACCTTGAGCAATTGGCCGGACTGGGTGGTGGTGACAAACTGGGCCGATGGGCTGCCGGCACCGCGGCTGATGCGCTGCTGAATGCTCTCCAGCGCATGGGCCACCAACTGCCGCTCAAACACCGCATAAATCGATCGCCCGATGCCTACCAGTTCGGCACCACCGGCCAGTGCCGGAGCTTGCGACATGGTCTTGAATTGCAGGCGCGCGCGGTTGTTGTAGAGAATGATGCGGCCGTCCAGGTTGCACACCACCACGCTTTGGGTTAATTCGGACATCAACGCTGCCAAGCGGTTTTTTTCCTGCTGCACGCTCAGGTTGGCCTGGGTTATTTGTGCCGCCACGTCTTCACGCAGGGCATCGCGCTGCACCGCCAACTGAAAAATTGCCTCTGCCAGGGCTTGGGTCTCAAGGGTGCCCTGGTGGTTCAGCGGTGCTGCACTGGAGGCTGTCAGCAACACCCGGGTTTGCTCCAGCAGGCGCCCTGGTGCCGTGACAAAGCGCAGAAACAACCATTGCAAAATGGCGCCAATGGCAGCCAGACCGAACACCCAGGTCAGGCCGATCAACGCCAGACGTGGCATCAACTGCTCTGACACCAGGCCACGCGGGGCCGGCTCCAGGGTCGAAGCTATCAAGCCGATCGTCAGCAGCAGCCAGACCATCGTGGCCAGACCGATGATGACAAGGGCCTGAATCAGGCGGCGATCGATCTTCATTCGCCGCGACCCAGCATCTGCGCCACTTTTTGCACCAGTTCCCGCGTGGCAAAGGGTTTGGTCATGTAGGCATCGGCACCCAGGGCCAGGCCCTTGGCCACGTCGGTGT
>JAIFMA010000210.1 GCA_020048795.1 Rhodoferax sp. | reverse complement strand
CGATACGGTGAATCGGCACCAGATCATCCTGGCCCAGTTTGCGTTTAAGGCGCACCAACACGGTCTCGGTCAGATAGCTGCCTGAGGGCACCACCGGCAAAAAATGTGGTTTATCGACCACCAGCAAATGTTCATCCTGGTACAACACTTGCTCATCAAAGGGAATCGGTGTCTCGTTGGCCACCTCTCGGTAGTAATACACACGCGAAAACTGGCGCAACAGGGTGGAGTAGGGCATCTGCGTGGCCAGCTCAGGGCTGAGTGCTGCGCCCGACTCGCTCAGCACATCGCCGCGTGCCAGGCGCTGTAGCCAGGTCTGGCGCTTGATGCCAGCAAAGCGTGCCACCAGAAAGTCGAGCAGCGTCGGCCAGTTGCCAGGGGGCAAACCGACGCAGCTTGGGCCAATGCCCTGACGGGTGGGCGCAGTAAAACGCATGGGGTGAGCATCAAATCCGCTCAAACACCAGATCCCAGACGCTGTGACCCAATTTCAGGCCGCGGTTTTCAAACTTGGTGAGCGGCCGGTAATGCGGCTTCAGGGAGTAGCCCAACAACTCCGGGTGCATGGCCGTCGCGGTGTTTGTCAGCAACGGCTCGGTGCCAAACACCTCGAGCATCTGCTGGGCATAGGGCTGCCAGTCGGTGGCGCAGTGGAGGTAGCCACCGGGCTTGAGCCGCGCTGCCAGCTTGGCCACCAGCGGCGGCTGGATCAGGCGGCGTTTGTTGTGACGTGCCTTGTGCCATGGGTCGGGAAAAAAAATGTGCACACCATTCAGGCTTTGCAGGGGCAGCATGTGGTCAATGACTTCAACGGCATCATGCGCACAGATGCGGATGTTGTGCAGGTTTTGCTCGCCAATGCGTTTGAGCAAGGCTCCGACTCCGGGCTGATGCACTTCACAGCACAGGAAGCAGGTGGTCGGCATCAGCCCGGCAATATGTGCCGTGGCCTCGCCCATGCCAAAGCCGATCTCCAGCACCACGGCTCGAATTTGCTCATCATTTATGGCTTTAGCCCTTTGTGGGTCTGCGTAAGCAGCTACAAAGTCAATAGCGTGCGGCTGATACGGCAGCAAGAACCTTGAGCCCAGTTTTTCAAATGCCTTGGTCTGGCCGCTGGTGATGCGCCCAGCGCGCCGCACAAAACTCTTGATGCCCTTGGGGTAAGCAACACCGTCGGGGGCAGATTTGCCAAGGCCTGGTTGGCGCGGCGCGGCCGGCACACTGCGCGACGGGGTAGGAGGGATGGTATCGTTCACGGGGCGCGATTGTAGGATCGTCCAATTCGGCCAAAGATCCTGATGGACAATCCGGGATAATTTCCGCGCCAAATTGGAGGGTATACCTGATGAACACAAATGAAAGTCTGGTGGCGGTGCTTTTTGCGGACGTAGCAGGAAGCACGCGGCTTTATGATGCTTTTGGCGACGTGAAAGCCAAGCAAATGGTTGATGAATGCATGGTGGTGATGCGGGGTGTGCTGGGCCAGTATGACGGCTATGTTGTGAAGACGATTGGCGATGAACTCATGTGTGTTTTGCCTGATGCGCAAAAAGCCTGTCTTGCGGCCATGGACATGCAACTCAAGGTCACCGCTTTGCCCGTGGTTGAAGCGCAACAACGGTCGATTCGCATTGGTTTTCATGCCGGTTTGGTGATTCATCAAGACAATGATGTCTTTGGCGACACGGTCAACCTGGCTGCACGCATGACCGGGCTGGCCAAAGCGGGACAGATCATGACCACCGCCGCGACGGTGCTGATGCTGCCCAACCTGCTGCGCAGTTCATCCCGAAAAATTGCCGCGCTGGCCATCAAGGGCAAAGAAGAAGATGTGGAGGTCTGTGAGGTGATCTGGCAGGATAGCGATGATCTCACCATGGCCACACCCTCGATTTTCTTGCAACCGCGTCAATTGCAGTTGAAGCTCTCTTACCGGGATGATCAATGCGTCATGGATGCCTCATGCACCCGAATCGATATGGGGCGCGATGCCGGATGCCGTTTTGTTGTGGCAGACAAGAAAGCCTCACGGCAACACGCCTGCATCGAGTTGCGTCAGGAAAAGTTTTTTTTGATTGACCAAAGCACCAATGGGACGTTTGTGCTGCTTGATGGCGAACCCGAGGTTGCCTTGCGTCGTGAGCAAGTCATGCTGCAAGGTTCAGGACGCATCGCTTTTGGTCGTGCGGTTGAAGACGCTTCAGACCAAATTGTCCGCTTCAGCCTGGGTGAGCCAAGCTGACCCTCAGGTCATTGTCTTCACCAGCGCGTTTTTAAGAAGGGGGGTACTGCGCTTGCTCGGTGCTGTCAAAACGCCGGCAGGCGGCGCTGTTTCAAAGCGGCCGGTCACGGCCACCGCCTGGCAGGCACTGCTGAAGCTCAATTTGACTTCGGAGCCGCTGCTGCCCACAAAGGCAAAGCAGTTTTGCCCCAGTTTGGCATTGAGGGGACGAACAATGGCCTCCTGAACAATGTCACCTGCATTACCCTGGGCCAGTTCTATCGCATAGTTGCTTTGATCCAGCAATTGAACATCCAAAACCTGGCGAATCCCGCGCAGTTCGCGCAGCAGCAGTTGTGCCGTTGCGGCACTGGGCAAGCCGGCCACGTTCAACCGGGTTGACTTGACACCCGCACTGAAGTGTTGCAGGAAGAAATCACGAGAAAACTCGTCACCCATGAGCTTGCCGATATCCGCCAGTGCCTGGTCTTCTGAGGCCCAACTTTGGCCTTTCGGCAAGACTGTATTCAGGTAGATTTCTTCGCCAGTCAACTTGTCTGTCGCTTTCACGGTCCATGAGGTCAGGACTGATTTGGTGATGGTCAGCCCCGAAGCCGGGAGTTTCATGGAGAGCTGCTTGATTTTGGCATCGCCCTGAATCAGGAAGTCGGCACTTTGTGTATTGGCCCCAGTTTCCCCGTCATGAGCCCAAACCCGGAATCCAAATGACTTGATGCGCTCCTTGACCACGTTTTCAGCAAGCTGGGAGCGGGTCGGCGGCATGGCCTTGGCTGTGTCCGCATTGGTTAAGGTCATGGCGATGGCGACTTTCGGGTCGCCATTGTTTCGGATGAAACTGATGCGTTCCTCTTTTGACAGTTGGTTCAGTGATTTCTGAATGTCCTTGATGTTGATGACGGCCCGTGTCTGGGTCTCCAGCAGGCCGTCCTTGCCGGGAACCGCTGCCTCTTCGTACAGCACGGATTTGATAAACGAGCCTGACTGCGACATGAGCTTCTGTTCGAGCAGGGGGTAATGAGACTCCAGCGATTTCTTTTCTACATACAAAGCCAGCACCTTTTCGACCAACTGGCGTCTGGCATCAGCTTGTGCCTCGGCTTTTGCAGCGACGGTATCTCCCTTGAACCGGGTGTCGGCCGGGTCGACCAGGCCCAGCGCGCTGACGACCAGGGTGCCTGGCTCCGCGACCAACGCAACAGGCGCAGGCGGCGGGGGGGCGGGGGGTGTCGCAGTGGCTGCCACTGTAGCGGGTGTGGGCTGGGCCGCAGCAGCCACTGTGGCGACTGGCTTCAGGGCTGCCGGTTGCGCATCAGACGGACCTCGTGCAGTCCACAGGTAAGTACCCACCCCGGCTGCAGTCAGGCATACCAAAGCAGCCGCGCCAACCCAGACCGCAGTGGATGATCGACCGGGGTTGATGGGGCGGGGCAAAGTTGAATCAGGTGGAACTGGCGCGATGGGGGCGCTTGCAGGTGCGGCTGGCAATACCGCATCGGCTACCAACGCTGGCACCGGCTCAGGCGCTACGGATCGCTCCAGTGCAGCCTTGATCGCCGCATCGAAAGCTGCGGCGGTCTGGTAGCGGTGGTCCGGATTTTTGGCGATTGCCTTCTTCAGCACTTCATCAAAGGCTGGCGGCAGTGTCACGTTGAGCAGTGACGGAGCAATCGGTTCCTCGCGCAACACCTTGTACATGATGGTGGTGGTGTTGCCGGTAAATGGCTTCTCGCCGGTGAGGAACTGATACAACACGATGCCGCAGGAAAAAAGGTCACTTCGACCATCCACCGTTTGTCCCATGAACTGCTCTGGTGACATATATGATGGTGTTCCCATCACCGTTCCCATCTGCGTCAATTCGGACTTTTCGACCCGTGCAATGCCAAAGTCGGCAATCTTGACCCGCCCGTCGCCCTGGACGATCAGGTTGGCAGGCTTGATATCGCGGTGAACCACACCATTGGCGTGGGCGTGGCCGAGTGCCGTCAATATTTCACTCATCAGGCGCACCACATCGGATAACTTGAAACGCTCGCTGGATTCGAAAAATTCCTTGAGTTCATGGCCTTTGACAAACTCCATGGCAATAAACGCCAGTGCTTGCCCCGCCGGTGGGTTGGTCACGGTTGCATCCACCTCATCGACCAGGGTGGCATCGGCATTGCCGGGTGCCCCGTTGGTCTCAGGCACGACCTCCCCGTAGTCGTAGATGGCCACAATACCGGGATGATTCAAGCGGCCGGCGGACTGGGCCTCACGCTTGAAGCGCGCCAATATGTCGGTTGCATCGGCCGATGACAGTTTGCCCGGCAGGATGGTCTTGATCGCGACGGTGCGTTCAATGACGGGATCGAAGCCTTCGTAGACGATGCCCATCGCGCCTTGACCCAGTTCACGCCGGATCAGGTATTTGCCGATTTTGGTGATGGTGGCCATTTTTCGTGGATTGGAAAGTTTGCTTGGCTTATTTATGTTTGGCGTCAATGTCCCACACCAGTGTCTGTACCAGGCGTTGCACCATGGTGTCGAGACCAACTCCGCCTTTGGCACTGTCCGACACACCCATCACGCTGCTTTGGGTGTTGCCGACTTCCATTTTGAGATCTTTGTAGCCTTGCGCGACTTGTTCTGTGGTGTTGGCATCCATGATTTTGTAACGCATGCCAATCAGCCAAACCCCGGTCGAATCGCTGTTTTGCACCGATCCTGTGACTGAGCCCGCCACGGAACCGCCCAATCCACCGAACATCGACAGCAAGCCGCCTACGGCCCGGCCATCAAAGCCTTTTTTGTTTTCGGCGATCTGTTCGGCCTTCAGAATGTCAAACTTGACGATCCATTTTGTTGTCTTGAGCTTGCCAATTTGCATGGATTTACGAGCCGCCGCCGGATCGCCCAGGTTGTAGGCGAGAGAAATCTCTTGAACCAGATTCCCCAGGTTCTGACGTTCCAGTACCTTGAAATTGGCATTGGATAACTCAAGTTCGGCAAAATCTGCGATATTGTTGGGGCCGAATTTCTGCACAAAGCTGGCGTTATTGCTTTTGACTTCGCCTGGAATTACCACCAGGGCAGGGCCCACCTGGTTTTTGTTTTTATATTCAACCTCTTTGTATGCTGCTGCATCCGCCGCAGCGTTGGCTTTGTCAGAGGTTGACGTCCCTGCTGTCGGTGATGGGTTACCAAATGAGGGTTGTGCCAATGCGCTGCCAAGGGTCAATAAGAGGCCAATGGCCGCGCACGCGGCGCTTGCCGATTTTTTGTAATTGATCATTTGCATGAGCTTATTTCCTGGATGGGTTGAATGATGGCATGAACATTGTGAACTATTTGAAACCGGCCTGATTGCAGTAATCGCTATACAGCGTGGCGACCACCTCGTCAGCCTTTTCGTTGATCAGTGTCAGCGCCATGCCTGCGGTGTCCTGCCCGGCGTAGCTGGCACTTTCTGCGCTAGTCTGCGAGACCGCCTTGCCGGCCGCACTGGTCAGGGTGAAATTCATGCGGACATTGACCTGGTTGACCCTGATCATGGCGTTGCGACTGGCCTGGGTGCTGATAAACCCCCGCAAAATGTATTGGGCCGCCATTTTTCTGGAGGCGCTGATGGCTGCATCAGGATCGTTCCTGAAGTAGGCATCGATCTCGGCTTGCGCCACCTGCGCCTTGATTTGTGCCTGTGTAAAGGTTCTTAAACCCAGCGTCTGCAGGCGGGCGTTGATGGCATCGAAATGTGCACTGAACGAGGTCTGGCTGGTAACTACCCGGCCGTTGTGATCTTCACCGATCAAGACCATGATCTTCTGGTTCTTGATTTTGCTGCGACAAGGTGTCTGCAGCATGGCTGCTACTTTGGCTTGCTGTGCTTCCTTGGGTGCGGTGTCCTCGTTCTCTGCGGTTGAGAACTTGAAGGTCTGAGCCTGGGGTGCACCCATGAAGGCCAGGCAACTTGACAAAACCAGCAGAAATATTTTCATGTTGCTTGGCCGATCGTTAGGCATTGGATGAACGCCGGGTTGGTTGGGGCTGACGCAAAATTATAGGCAATGCCAACAGTCGATGGCAGACGATGGCGAGGTCACTGTTAAAAGTATCATCGTTTGGAGGCAGCCTGAGGCAGGGAAATCAGCGCCGGGACGAAACTACAATGCCGCCGACGATCAGGGCAAACGCGATGGCGTGGTAAACGTGAGGTAGTTCACCCAAAAAGATACTAGAGAGCAGCGCGGTAAATAGCGGTGTCAGGTTGGCAAAAAACCCGGCCACTGAAGGCCCGGCGCGTGACACACCAGCCCCCCAGGCACGGTAAGCCAGCAGCGCGGGGCCGAGCGCAATGAACAACAGTGCTCCGGCCAACGGCCAGCTTGGTGTCAGTTTTCCCATGCCCAAAGCCCATTCACCTCCCGCGAATAGCGCGGACCATACCAGCCCCAGTGCGATCTGGGCCAACAAAAATGCCGACCAGTCGCGCCGGATCTCGGTCGGCTCGGTGGTTGGGTGGGCCAGCATCCAACTGTAATAAGCCCAGGCCCCTGAGGCCAGCAGAATGTAAAGATCCCCTGCCACCAGGCGCACTTGCAGCAACACCTCGAGTTGCCCCCGACTGAGCACCAACATGACACCGCTGATGGACAATGTTGCACCCAGCCACTGACGGCGGGAGATGCTGTAGCCATAAAACACCCGGCCAATCAGCAGCATCCACACCGGTGTGCTGGAGCCGACCAGGGTGACATTGATGGGTGTGGATGAGTTCAGCGCCAGGTAGAGCAGGGCGTTGTAGCCGCCAATGCTGAGCAGGGAAAGCCCCATGAAGCGTCTCCAACTTGACCACAAAGGGCTCGATGGATGCAATACCCGGGCTGCCAGCGGCAGTAGCAGGATGCAGGCGATGGTCCAGCGCAGCAGGTTCAGGGTCATCGGAGACACTGCCGGCGCGACGAGTCTACCCACCACGGCGTTGCCGGCCCAGAGCAATGGGGGCAGGGTCAAAAGCAGGGCGGTGGAAAGATTCAGATGGACGTGCTTCATGGACGGTCGTGCGGTGTCACCAGCAACCCCCAGGAAGCACGGATCAGCACCAGCGTTGGCCAGCAGGCATTTTGGCAGGAAAACACGCTCGGTTATTTCATGGCAACATGCGGCTTTTTTGGCCAGAAGGAATCTTTCATGACAACGCAGACATCGCGAGCAGTTTCTATTCAGCAGCACGGTGGACCGGAGCAACTTCAATTCGTTGAAGTGGCCGTAGGTGAACCCGGCCCAGGCGAAGTGCGCATTCGCCACCGGGCCGTGGGTTTAAACTTTATTGACGTGTACCAGCGCAGCGGTCTGTACCCGATGGTGTTGCCGCTGCAACTCGGCATGGAGGCCGCAGGGGTGATTGAGGCGGTGGGGCCGGGCATCACCCATCTGCGGCCAGGTGATCGTGCCGCCTACGCCAGCCAGCCACCGGGTAGTTACTGTGAATTGCGGGTCATGCCGGCCAAATGTGTGTGTCGGCTGCCGGATGCGGTGTCTTTTGAAACCGGGGCGGCCATGATGCTCAAAGGCTTGACGGCCCAGTACCTGCTCAAACGCACGCAGCCGCAGGGCGGTTTGAATCCCGGGGATTTTGTTTTATTCCATGCAGCGGCCGGAGGTGTTGGCCTGATCGCCTGCCAGTGGGCCAAGTCGATGGGCCTGCAATTGATTGGCACCGCCGGTTCCGATGCCAAGTGCGCGCTGGCCATCCAGAATGGTGCCGCCTTCGCCATCAACTATTCGAGCGAAGATTTTCTGGCGCGTGTGAAAGAAATCACCGCCGGGCAAGGCGTCAAGGTGGTCTATGACTCTGTCGGCAAAGACACTTGGGACAAGTCGCTGGACTGCCTGCAGCCCTTCGGCTTGATGGTCAGTTTTGGCAATGCCTCCGGGCCGGTGGCGCCCTTTGCGCCCGGCATACTGGGTGCCAAGGGGTCGCTGTATGTGACGCGACAGACCTTGTTTACCCACATGGCCACGCGCGAAAGCACACAATCGATGGCCGATCAACTGTTTGAGGTGGTGACCAGCGGCCAAGTCAACATTCATATCGATCAACGCTACAAGCTTGAAGATGTACAGCAGGCGCATCGCGATCTGGAAGCTCGCAAGACAACAGGGTGCACGGTGCTGACCCTGTAGTCGGGTGGCAGATTTGGCGCAACTTCTCTTCAGGGCTGCCGAAGTGTTCCTTGGGCCCGGACAAACGCCACAAAATGACTGGGTGGCAGGGGTTTGGCGTAGGTGTAGCCCTGGCCGATGTCACAGCCATGTGTTCTCAGCCACAAGGCGGTGGCTTCGTCTTCAATGCCTTCTGCCACCACCTGCAGGCCAAAGTTGTGCGCCAGCGCGATGGTTGACGACACAATGGCCTGATCACCGACTTCGTCAAGCAGCTTGAGCACAAAGCTCTGGTCGATTTTCAGTTCATCAATGGGCATGCTTTTCAGGTAAGACAGCGATGAATAACCGGTGCCAAAGTCGTCAATCGACAGCTTGAAGCCGGATTCATGGATTTTTTGCACCACTTCCAAGGCACGCTGCGGCGAGGCCATGAAACAGCTCTCGGTGATCTCCAGATTGACGCACGCCGGGTTCAAGCCTGTCTCGGTCAGTGCTGCCTGTAACGCATCGGGCAATTCCGGGTCCATCAAATTCATGGCTGACAGGTTGATGGAGATGTCAAGGTCCAGTCCTGCGCGATGCCAGCGCGCACATTCGCGCATCGATTCGGCCAGCACCCAGATGGTCAGTGGCCGAATCAGGCCGGACTCTTCGGCCACAGGGATGAAAGCACCCGGCGGGATCATGCCGTCCACCGGATCATTCCAGCGCACCAGCGCCTCGGCACCCTTGACACGGCCGGTCTGCAGGTCGATTTGTGGCTGGAAATGCATGCTCAATTGCTGGCTTTGCAGGGCATCGCGCAACTTGCCAAATAGTTGGTGGTGGCGCAAAAACTGCTGGTCTTGCTGTTCGTCATAAATCGACCAGCGTTGGGCATTTTTTCGGGCTTGCAGCAAGGCCTGTTCGGCTTTCTTCAGTAGCAGATCAGCCTTGGTGCAATGGTCCGGGTAAATGGCCAGACCGAGCGTCAGCTCGATGTAGAGCGACATGCCCTGTTCCTGCACCGAAAACTGGTGTTTGGCGATGAAGCGACCCAGCGACTCGGCGTTCAATTCAGCCTGATCAAGCCGGTAGGTCAGGGTGAACTCGTCGCGTCGTCCACGCGCCAGCAGTCCATGCCCATGGGCAAACTGTGACAAGTGGCTGGCCACCTGCTTCACCACGCTGTCGGCTCCGGCCAAACCCAGCACGTTGCCAAACTCAAACAGACGCTCCAGCCGCAGGTTGCACACCACCAGCCGATGGCCGCCGGCCTGAGCGGTGTTGATTTCTTGCGGCAGCAGTTCCATCATCAGGGTTCGGTTGGGCAGGCCGGTGGTTTGATCATGCGTCGCCAGGTACTGCATTTGTGTCAGAAGACGCTTGGCATCGGCTGTTTTTTCTTCGACCCGCTGCGCCAGTTTCTCTTCGAAGCGGCTGCGCAACAAGTTGAAATGGGCTGCCAAAAGCGTGTAAAAAAGTAGCGCGAGAAGAAAATGAACACGTGTGGTCGGCAAGTAGTGGTAGGCAAAATCAAGGTCCGGACCACCCAGGGCAAAGTAGAGTGCCCATAGGGCCGCAAAGCCCAGGCTGTACCACCAACCCTGCTTTTGTCCCTTCAGGAAAAAGGCTAGAAAGGGTGCCGTGTAGGTCCAATACAGCCCGGTGCCTTCAACACCACCCAACACGATCAGACCCGAAAAAATCACCAGTGCTGCCAGCAACATCAACAGCTCGGCCGGTTCCACCCAATCGGCCTGTTGCGCCAGCACCACGGATGGCAACAGCAGGAACAGCACCGCCAGCAATTCCACCAGCCCCAGCATCGCCATGCCCGGGGTGAGTAGGTTGAACACGGCAAAGGTGCTGCCGACAACCAGCCCAATCCACGCCGTTGTGCGTACTTGCCCCATGCGCTCCTGAGTGCCCGCCAGATTGGGCAAATGCAATCCCAGCATGGCCACGACATGTTGTCGCAGGCGCGCCAGCAGCGCCAGCCTGTCGATGTTGTTGGCAGTTGTCATCCGTGCGTGCTCTTGCTGAAACTGTCCTCCCAAACACAGTGCAATGTACCGTTGGCCACCAGATCGTAGTAGTCATCTGGTGTGATGGTGGAACGTTCCAGCACTTTCAGTTGTGTGAACTGCGGCGCAAGCGGGTAAAACGCGTGTGCTTGTGGTTTCAGATCAATCGCTGCCAGCACCCCGCGCAGGCAGTAGTACAACAGCTCTGCGCAGCTAAAGCGGTTGAATTCCGTGGTGTCGCTGCAATCAAAATCATAGCTTTCACCGATTTTTTCGAGGGCCGATTGACGGGCTGCCAGCACTGCACGATCGCGCGAAATGGTTTGACCGGCCTGCAGCTCTTGCAGGATGTGCGAGACCATTTCGTCCGATACCGAGGCCGGGTTAGCCTGTTTGCAGCGCGCCCGGATATCCGCGGGCTTGCCGACCACCAGGCTGAGCTCGGGTGGAACACGCAGCACCGTCAGATAGTCGCAGCGCAAAAAAGTCAGAATGTCCTCGGTATGGACACCTTTGGCCATCGAATGAATCACCATTTGTGGCCCGAGCGAAAAATAGCCCGGATCATCCCTGAAGGCGGCTGGCACCTGCGCCCGATCTGCGGGGGTGAGCTCACCCACATACAAGGCCACATGGGTAAACCAGCCTGGCTTGAATCCGTTTTGCGACGACAGCGAAGAGCGCCGGATGAATTCGCCATCCACATAGCCTTCATAGCCGCGAAGCAGGATGTCGCCGGGTTGGAGTTGATTGAGGATGTCGCGCATGCTGGCACCCGATATGCGATAGCCACGCGGGTTTTCCACCAGATACGAAGACGGCCAGTGCAACTTCACGGCGGGTGAGCCGCCAGCGTTTTTGAACAGCTTCAGCGTGCCAAACCAGGCCAGAAATCCGCTTTGCCAGGGGTTAGGGTCATCACTGGTGCGCCGCCAGTACACGCCGATCACGGCCAGCGCGGCCAGCAGGGCCAACAGCGCCAATATCCACAGAGAGACGGTTCTCGACAGCGGGTAGGCCCCGGCAAGCAGCCCCATCGACAGCGCCAGAACCCCGAGCAAGGCGGGCAGAAACAAGCGGCACCACCACGAATAACACAGATACAGTGCCCGGAAAATGCCCAGCAGCACTGGCCAAATCAACTTCATTACACCCCCCCTTTGTCCGTATGGTGAGCAAGGCTACCTGAAAAATCGGTCCGGCGCACCGTTTATCGACCGCAGACCCGAGGTCTGGCCATCAGGCGTTGCGAGTTATGGACACCAGGGGGGTGTGACGCAAGTCGCTTTGGATGGATCAGGCAGCGGGCTCCATCGCGTCCCAGGCGCTCAGGGCATCGGCTGAACTCATCAAGCCCGGGCCGCCCGCCATATAGACACACACCGCCAACGCTTCTTCAAGCTCGGTACGGGTGCAACCAAGTCGGCGTAAGGCTTTGATGTGAAAGGCAATGCAACCATGGCAGTGCTGGGTGATGCCGATGGCCAGCGCAATCAACTCCTTGTGTTTGGCGCTGACCGTGCCCTCGGCCATGGCGGCTTTGGACATCTGGCCAAACCCGGTCATGGTTTCGCTCTGTGCTTTGCGAAACGGTCCCAGGTTGTCATTGATGCCTTTCATCAGGCCCATCGCGTCAAAGGTACTCATTGTCAAAAACTCCTTGTAAAAATCAACCAAATTTTGAAAACAGCTTGCTGTAAGGCCCTTTGAGCTTGCCAATGGCCTCCTTGACTGCCGCCATGTCCTGATTCAGCAAGGCCGCGTCAAGGGCGTTGACTGATTTGGTGACAGCGTCCACCAAGCCGGTGAATTCGGTGTTTTTCGTCAAGCTCTCTGGGGCCTGGCTGGTCAGGCGCTTGGCCAGATAACTCAAGGCACCGGCCTGCCCGGTCATCAGCAGCAGGCCTTTCGGTTGGGCCAGCGTGGTGTTGCCGTCCACAATGATGTGCTCCATGACCGCGTGATAGGCGTTCATGTGGTCACTGAACACCACCACATTGTTGCGCTGGCGCATAGCGGCCATGATCTCGCGGGCATCCTCCAGCGTGTTGTGGGCAGCTTTGAGGTCATTGGCATTGATCTCGGTCAGTGCTTTGGTGTAAACCTTGGTCACTGCCGCCACCGAAGCGGCAAAGGCCGTGTCCCGGTCATAGGGTGCGGCGGGTTTTGCACCCACCTGGGTGTTGAGCTTGTCCCAGGCCTGCTGTGCCTGGTTGAGTGCCTGCAGCGCCTCGGCCTGCGAGGTGCCATTGGTTTTAAAGAGTGCCATGCGATAGGGTGCATTGGCTGTCTGCATGGCATCGGTGACCGGGTCGGCGGCTTGGGCCAGGGTGCCGGTGCACAGCAAGGTTGCCAGACCGAGGGCCTTGAGTGGGTGCTGGATAGTGAACATGCGGGTTTCCTTGGGTTGAATGCTGAACGCTCAGTGTGTGTGTTTGGCAGGCCGACACATCGGTGGCGGCATTGTAAAGATCAGCATTGGCTGATATTTTAATGTCCATCAGCCGATGATTGATTGAACGCTTGCCGAGATGCGCCGCGCAAACCTAAACTTGAAAAATGAACGAACTAGTCCATTTCAACGAAAAGCCCGGCCGGAAGGCCACCAGCCGCACCAATGACCCGGCCCGCACCATGGCCGGTATTCTGGAAGTGGCGACCAAGGAGTTTGCCGAAAAGGGTTTGAGCGGGGCGCGTATTGATGCCATTGCCGATGCCACCCGCACCAGCAAACGCATGATCTACTATTACTTTGGAAGCAAAGATGGCTTGTATGTGGCTGTTCTTGAGCACGCTTACCGTCGCATGCGCGAGATCGAGGCTGAATTGCATCTGGAAAACCTGGAGCCGGTGGCGGCCCTGCGCCGTCTGGTGGAGTTCACCTTTGATCACCACAGCAGCAACGAGGACTTCATCCGTCTGGTGATGAACGAAAACATCGAGCGCGGCGCTTATCTGGCGCAAAGCAAGAGCATTCAAGAGCTGAACGTGCCCGCCATCGCGGCCATTCAGGAACTGTACGACCGGGGTGTGGCGCAGGGCGTGTTTCGCCCCGGGCTCGATGCCACCGACATCCATGCGTCGATTTCGGCGTTGACCTTTTTCACCGTGTCCAACCAGCACACTTTTGGGCTGATCTTCAAGGACGCGCCCAACCGAGGCGCGGCGGTCGCTGCCAGGCGTGCCAACATCGCCGAGATGGTGGCGCGCTTCGTGTTGGTCTGATTTCCCCGTTTTCCTGAATTTGCAAGAATATTTTGCAAACCTAGGGTAACTTACCGGGGTGTAGCGGTGCCGCTGATTGATCGCCGGGGTGACATGGTTGGTGCACTGAATGTCACCATGCCGATGGGCCATGAAAGCACCGAAGATGCCGTGGCGCGGGTACTGCCAGTGCTGCTGGAGACGGCCCGAGCGATGCGAAACCTGATTTAACAAACGGCTTGCCCAGGACCTGAAGCGGCTGAGATGAAAGCCAGACCGGTCTACTTGCCACCCATCGACCGATGCAGGATGCCAAGTACGGTGTTCAGATCTTCAATGGGCACCTGACCCGGTGCCGAGCTGGCTGCACCGACCGCAAAGCTCAGGGATGAGCCAAAAACGCCGCCAATCAGGCGTGACAGGGAGCCATAAGGCCCCATCGACATGCTGATGAGTGGAATGCGCAGTTTCTTGCTGGCTTCACGGGTGGCCGTCAGCAGGGTCAACACATCGTCAAGGTCACGCGGCATCACTGCGACTTTGGCCACCTCGGCTCCCAATTGGTCTGCCATCAGGAATTTGCCCACCAGGGTTTCGAGACCCGGCGTGTAGGAGAAGTTGTGGAAAGACAGCACCAGTTTGATGTCATTGGCCTGGGCCACTGAGCGCACCCGCACGATGTTGGCCGCATCATTGGCCATTTCGTAGTCAATCAGGTCGATGCTTTTGCTCTCGCATACCGCTGTGTAAAGGGCAATGACCTGACCTTCGTTGAGAGCGATTTTTTCACCACCCTCAAGGATGGAGCGGCGGGTGAACAGCAGCGGCACCCGGCCTGCTTTACTTTTAATAGCTAGTGCCGCAGCAATGACGGCCACGGTGTCGCCAATGTGCTCAAAAAAGTCAACGCGCCACTCGAGGACATCGGGCTTCTTGGGTAGCACCACATCAAGCTCTGCCATGATCTTGTCAAAGGTGCGCCCCACCAATGGGGTGCAGATCAGCGGAAATTTCCCGTCAGCGATGGGTTTGCCCTTGAGTGCAATCGGTTTGGGTGTATGCATGTTTTTCTCCAATAAAAAGACCTGTCTGCGCCACATGGGCACAGGCAGTCACTTTACGCCATCCGAGGCAAGCTTAGCAGGCGCTGGCCATAACTTCGGCGGTGAATTCGCCTTCTTCCAGCGCCGGATCGTAAAACGCACCAAACAGCTCTTGGTCAGAGGGGCGATCTTCCGTGATCGGCACCGACACCCAGGTGGTGTTCATATAGTGCTTCAGGCTGACGTTTTCGCTGATCACGTTGCCACCCCAGGTGCCGCAGCCCAGGCTAGAGGTCATGGGCATGCCACAGGGCTTTGCGCAGGGTCGCCTTTTCAGCGTCATTGCCAAATACCCACCTTCTTTGATCAGTTGCGCCAGCAGCGCCTCAAACGCGCCTGGTCATAGGTTTCAATGACGGCCAGCGCTGAGCGAGCCTTGGCAAAGGCCGTGTCGAGTTCTTCTCGCTGATCGGCGTTGAGGGCGGTTTGTTGCAGTTCGGGCGGGATGTTGCTCACAGTGGGTCTCCGGTTGTTGGGTTGGGGTGATTAGCCGTTACAACCTGCAAAGCAATCTGGATGCAGACACCGAGAACCATCCTTCTGAAGGCGCTGAGTTTTTACAAAAATCATAGCTGTCAGAACAATTGCTGTAAGGGCTACAGGCTGTTTTTGTTCAGGTGCTCAACCCACGGTAAAGCATGTAACAAGCCAGCACATACAAAATCAGCGCAAACACACGTTTGAGCTTTTTGACCGGTAGCTGGTGTGCGGCGCGGGCCCCCAGTGGCGCTGTCAGCACACTGCAGCAGGCAATCACCGCCAACGCTGGCAGCCAGATGTAACCCAGGGAATACGCCGGCAAGTCGGTCAAACCATAACCGCTGACCACGTAACCCAAAGCGTTGGCCACTGCAATCGGGAAACCCAGTGCGGCCGAAGTGGCCACCGCATTGTGAATAGCCACGTTGCACCAGACCATGAAGGGCACGCTGATAAATCCGCCGCCAGCGCCCACCAGCCCGGACAAAAAGCCAATCAACGTACCCGCCCCGGCCAGACCGGCCAAGCCTGGCAGCACCTGGTTGGGTGCCGGCTTTTTATCCAGAAACATTTGGGTTGCCGAAAAGCCGACAAACAAGGCAAACAGCAGCGCCAGCGACGAGCCTTTGAGCACCGCAAATACGCCCATGCTGGCCAGCGCTGCCCCCAGCACAATGCCGGGTGCCAAGCTTCTGACAATATCCCAGCGCACCGCGCCGCGCTGGTGATGGGCCCGCACGCTGGAGATCGAGGTGAATACGATGGTGGCCATCGAACTGGCAATGGCCATCTTGATGGCCAGCGGTGCTGCCACTCCACGGGCCGTCAGAATGGCTGTGATGAAGGGCACCATGATCATGCCGCCACCAATGCCGAGCAGCCCGGCCAGAAAACCGGTGACCAGACCCAGCAGCGCCAGCTCCAGAATCAGGGTGATTTCAAACGGCATGAGGCGAAAAGATGGGGGATCAACTGGGAAAGGTGCCTGCTGTGCTACCGAACCCGCAACCTGAACCGGGGTTCAGGTGGGCCAGGTCAGTGGAGCCTTGGGTTCATCTAACGCGAGATGATCACGCCGGCTTCACGATGTTCCTAGCCCGAGCTCTATGAGCATTGGTTCAAGGATATATAAAGCCCGGTAAGCACAACAGACGCTCAAATTCTAGTCCGGCAAATGCCGCTTGCGTTACCTTCAACGCGAAATCTGCACGTATATTTCATTCGACTTGACCATGCCCAATTCCATGCGGGCTTTTTCCTCGACCATCTCCAGGCCCTCCTTGAGATCGCGCACCTCAGCGGCCAACTGATCGTTGGCCCATTGAGCCTGGCTGTTGCGCTGATTTTGTTCGATCAGTTGCGCCTGCAACTGCGTTACCTTGGGCAGGCTGCCCCGGCCCAACCACAACTGCGCGTGCAAAGTCAGCAGCAGTGTGATCAGCAGAACCGGAACCAGGCGACTGCCCATGGCCTGGTTTAGCGCAGGTTGTAAAACGCCGCACGACCCGGGTAGCTGGCAACATCACCCAGGTCTTCTTCGATGCGCAGCAACTGGTTGTACTTGGCCATGCGGTCAGAGCGGCTCAATGATCCGGTCTTGATCTGCCCGGCATTCATGCCCACAGCGATGTCGGCAATGGTCGAGTCTTCGGTCTCGCCAGAGCGGTGGCTGATGACGGCGGTATAACCGGCGCGTTTGGCCATCTCAATCGCGGCAAAGGTTTCGGTCAAGGTGCCGATCTGGTTGATTTTGATCAGGATCGAATTGGCAATGCCCTTGTCGATGCCTTCCTTGAAGATCTTGGTGTTGGTGACAAACAGGTCGTCGCCTACGATCTGCACGTTTTTGCCCAGGCGGTCGGTCAAAACCTTCCAGCCGTCCCAGTCACCTTCGGCCATGCCGTCTTCGATGCTGATGATGGGGTATTTGTCAACCCAGGTGGCCAGCATGTCGGTCCACTCTTGCGCGCTTAACACCAGGCCTTCGCCTTCGAGGTGGTATTTGCCGTCTTTGTAAAACTCGCTGGCAGCGCAGTCCAGGCCCAGGGCGATGTGTTCACCGGCCACAAAACCAGCCTTGTCGATGGCTTGCAAGATCAGTTGGATCGCGGCTTCATGGCCACCTTCGACCTTGGGGGCAAAACCACCTTCGTCACCCACGGCGGTGCTGATGCCCTTGTCGTGCAGGATTTTCTTCAGTGCATGGAATACCTCGGCGCCGTAACGCAGGGCTTCGCGGAAAGATGGCGCACCCACCGGGATGATCATGAACTCTTGCAGGTCGAGGTTGTTGTTGGCGTGCTCGCCACCGTTGATCACGTTCATCATGGGCACTGGCATCTGCATGCCACCCATGCCACCAAAATAACGGTACAGCGGCAAGCCGGATTCTTCAGCGGCGGCGCGGGCCACCGCCATCGACACTGCCAGCATGGCGTTGGCACCCAGACGTGATTTGTTCTCGGTGCCGTCCAGGTCGATCAGGGTTTTGTCCAGAAAGGCTTGCTCGGAGGCATCCAGGCCCAGCACAGCTTCGGAAATTTCGGTGTTGATGTGCTCAACCGCTTTGAGCACACCCTTGCCAAGGTAGCGAGTTTTGTCGCCGTCGCGCAGCTCGATGGCCTCGCGACTGCCGGTGGAGGCACCAGACGGCACGGCGGCACGTCCCATGGTGCCGCTTTCCAGCAACACATCACACTCCACCGTGGGGTTGCCACGGGAATCCAGAACTTCACGACCGACGATATCTACGATTGCACTCATGGGTTTCTTTCAAAAGTTAAACAAAGGGAAATGGTAATGACGAATGACGAACAACGAAACAAAAAGGACAAAATAAAAATGACGAAATGTGAAATGGCAAGACAAAAGCACTCAATTCGTGGTGTGGTTTGGATGATTTCGATTTATTCGGCAAAGTTGCGTTCCAGAAAACCGTGCTTTTTTGTCACTTGATCCAGCGCCAGCAGCGTTTCCAGAAGCGCTTTCATGTGTTTGAGCGGCACGGCGTTGGGCCCGTCACTAAGTGCCTGGCTGGGGGTGGGATGGGTTTCCAGGAACAGTCCGGCCACGCCCACAGCGACGGCCGCGCGTGCCAGCACCGGCACCATTTCGCGCTGGCCACCACTGCTGTTGCCTTGCCCGCCGGGCAATTGCACCGAATGGGTGGCATCAAACACCACCGGCGCGCCGGTGTCGCGCATGATGGCCAGGGCGCGCATATCACTCACCAGGTTGTTGTAGCCAAAGCTCACACCCCGCTCGCAGGCCATGAAGTTGTCCTCTGTCAGACCGGCTTGACGCGCTGCGGCACGGGCCTTGTCAATGACGTTTTTCATGTCGCCAGGGGCCAAAAACTGGCCTTTTTTGATATTCACCGGCTTGCCGCTTTGCGCTACAGCGCGGATGAAATCGGTTTGGCGGCACAAAAAAGCCGGGGTTTGCAACACATCGACCACCGCGGCGACCTGGGCAATTTGGTCTTCAGAATGGATGTCGGTCAGCACAGGCAGATTCAGTTCCCGCTTGACCTTGGCCAGAATTTCCAGCCCCTTGTCGATGCCGGGTCCGCGGAAGGTGCTGCCACTGGAGCGGTTGGCCTTGTCAAAACTGCTTTTGAAAATGAAGGCAATCCCAAGGTCCGCCGTGATGTCCCTCAACGTGCCTGCGGTGTCCATTTGCAACTGCTCGGATTCGATCACGCAGGGGCCGGCGATCAGAAAAAACGGCCGCTGCAGTCCGATCTCAAAGCCACACAGCTTCATCAGGCCTGCGCCTTCTCAGTCGTTGTGGGGGTCTGGTGGTCCAGCGCCGCACGAATGAATGAATTGAACAGCGGGTGACCATTCCATGGCGTGGATTTGAACTCGGGGTGAAACTGCACGCCGACAAACCAGGGATGCACATCTTGCGGCAATTCGACAATTTCGGTCAGATGCTCGCGTTGGGTCAGCGCCGAAATCACCAGGCCCGCCTGGCGCAGGGCATCAAGGTAGTTCACATTGGCTTCATAGCGATGGCGGTGGCGTTCGGTCACCACATCACCGTAAATCTGATGCGCCAGGGTGCCTTTGGCCACGTCCGAGCTTTGCGCGCCCAGCCGCATGGTGCCGCCCAGGTCAGACTCTTCGCTGCGGGTCTTGATACTGCCGTCGGCATCTTTCCACTCGGTGATCAGTGCGATCACCGGATGGGGGCATTGCGGCGCAAACTCGGTGCTGTTGGCGTTTTCAAGGCCAGCCACATGGCGGGCGAACTCAATGGTGGCAACCTGCATCCCCAGACAGATGCCCAGGTACGGCACCTTGTTTTCACGCGCAAAGCGCGCTGCGCAAATCTTGCCTTCAACGCCGCGCACGCCAAAACCGCCGGGTACCAAAATCGCATCAAACCTGGCCAGGCGGGCCACGCTGTCGGGGGTGATGGTCTCGGACTCGATGTACTCAATCCTGACCCGCGCATGGTTTTTCATGCCGGCGTGGCGCAACGCTTCATTGAGTGATTTGTAGCTGTCGCTCAGCTCGACATACTTGCCAACCATGGCGATATGGACTTCGATCTGCGGGTGCGCGGTTTCATACACCAAGTCGTCCCAGCGCTTGAGGTTGGCAGGCGGCGTGTTCAACCGAAGCTTGTCGCAGATCAGGCCGTCCAGACCCTGCTCATGCAGCATGCGCGGCACCTTGTAGATGGTGTCCACATCCCACATCGAAATCACGCCCCAGGTTGGCACGTTGGAAAACAGCGAGATTTTTTGGCGTTCCTCGTCAGGAATCGGCCGGTCGGCGCGGCACAACAGCACATCGGCCTGAATGCCGATTTCACGCAATTGTTTGGCGGTGTGCTGGGTCGGTTTGGTCTTGAGTTCGCCGGCTGCGGCAATCCACGGCACGTAGCTCAGGTGCACAAACGCACTCTGGTTGGGGCCGAGTTGCAGACTCAACTGGCGCACCGCTTCCAGAAACGGCAGTGACTCAATGTCGCCCACGGTGCCGCCAATTTCAACGATGGCCACATCAACAGCGTCGGGGGTGCCAAAACCGGCACCGCGTTTGATGAAGTCCTGGATTTCGTTGGTGACATGCGGAATCACCTGCACGGTTTTGCCCAGGTAGTCGCCCCGACGTTCTTTTTCAAGCACGCTCTTGTAGATTTGGCCGGTGGTGAAATTGTTGGCCTTTTTCATGCGCGTCTCGATGAAACGCTCGTAGTGGCCCAAGTCCAGGTCGGTTTCAGCGCCGTCGTCGGTGACGAACACTTCACCGTGCTGGAATGGCGACATGGTGCCCGGATCGACATTCAGATAAGGATCGAGCTTGATCAACGTGACCTTGAGGCCGCGCGATTCAAGAATCGCGGCAAGTGATGCGGAGGCGATTCCCTTGCCCAGGGAAGACACCACACCGCCGGTGACGAAGACAAATTTGGTCATGTCGGGGGGAGCTGCATGCTCCGAGAACTTGGAAAAAACGATTATAGGGGCCGGGTTTTACCGCCCTGGAGCCTGGGGCTGACTTTTGATCTGAACAAATGGTGCGAACGGCGGCTGTCCTCGCGTCCTGCTTGTGTGGCGGGTCGGTGCTGCTACGCCGATGCCGCCAAGCGCGAGCCAGAGCCGTTGGCATACCGCAAGCCATGCGTCATCGGGCTTTTAACGGTTTACCATGGCAGTAATCATGCTGCGTGCTCGGCATTTTATGTCTAATTGGCCTGTAGCCCTAGCGCTATCTGCGCTGATAGCTCTGTTATTTATAGCTATAGAGTTCTTGGTGAATCCAGGTTGACGGACTTCTTGAGACCGTTTGCCGAAGTAGCGGTTGGCGCTCTGCCTCCTCAAGACCGGCCATTCGGATGCCGCCGCCGGGTACACTGAACGAAGCACTGCCCACAACGAGACATCAACATCCGCATCAACATCCATACCGCTTCTGTGTCTAACCCGAGATCTGATCGATGAGCGTGGCGTGGCCTTGGACCGCCGGTGAAGTCATTGCGATGGTCTTTGCGTGTTTTGGCGTGTATTTTTTCTTTCATGGAATGTTACGATTCTTCCGACGCAATCCGGAGGAGCTGTGGCACCGGGTTCCGGGCAAGGTTGTCACCTCCGAGATCGATTTTTCAGATGAAATTTACCGGGCCAAGGTCCGCTATGTTTACCAGTTCCAGGGAGTGACCCGAGAAGGTAAAAGGCTCGCGCCAATTGAATCCTGGTCATCCTTTCGGTCCACAGCGGCGCACTTTGTCAACAAGTACCCAGTAGGTCAGGATGTATCGGCATACGTCAACCCATCGAACCCAAGTTGCTCGGTTTTGGAGCCGCAGCAGCAACCGATTGCCGCCATCACAGAAATGCTGATGGGCATAGCGGTGGGCGCTAGTGGATGTCTTGCTTGGCTGACAGGCAGTGGGTAGCACCATGCACCGCAAATGGGCATCGGCCATCATCCGCAACCACGAGGGCCTGTGACACCAATGATTTGGAAATGGAATCAGCCTTCAAATTCATGCCATTGGCTGATCCAAAAATGGGCGCTGGTGGCCAACAGCAACCGCTGCATTGCCGGTTTACGTTTCGGTTACTGGTGCATGCTTTTCAAAGATGGTTTACTGATGAGAAATTTATCCGTCAGACGGCATTCAGCTACCATTCAGTGTGGCCGCGTACCAGCCGATCATCGATGCAATCGGCGCATTCAGTAAACAGTCAGGAGATTGAAATTGCCTTTCACGCCATTCCATATGGGGGCTGGGCTTCTCGCCAAGCCGGGACTGAATCAAAACTTTAGCCTGATGACCTTTGGCATGGCTCAGGTTGCCATGGACATTGAACCGTTGGTTGGCATGCTGACCGGCGCGGACATACTTCACGGCCCCACGCACACGATTCTTGGCGCCACTGCCATGGCATTCCTCGTCATGCTTGCTGCCCCAGGCCTATGCAATTTCTTGTTGAGAAAATGGAATAAAGAGGTCATTCACCATGGGCTGTCATGGCTTGCGCAATCCGACACGTGCTCCAGGACTGCCGTGACTGCGGGCGCTTTTTTCGGCACCTTGAGCCATGTTGTCCTTGACAGCCTGATGCACCACGACATTCAGCCCTTGCTGCCGTTTTCAACGGCGAACCCATTGATGGGGCTGGTGAGTCACGACGGCGTGTATCAACTGTGTGCAATGGCCGGTGTTTTGGGGGCTGCCGCATGGGTCGCGATGCAATGGTTTCGCCGTGCCACCTAACATTCAAATGGACGCGCTAACCGAACTGCGACGACCCTGGAAACTGGTTACCCTCGCCATAGGCGTTGGCTTGCTGGTTGTCGGCTCGTTTTATTACACGGCACCAGATTGGGACATACCCATCAGCCTCATCATGGCGCTGATGGCCTACCTGACAGCTTCCTGGTCGATGCACGTCATGGTGCAGCGCCGTTGGCGGCAGTGGCCGGCCATGCTGTTTTGGACCTGGTTTACCGTGGACGGATGCTACTGGCTGTATTGGTACTTCAAGAACCCGGTTGCACTAGAGTTGATGCGCGAGGCCAATGCGCCCGCTTCACTTTCGCTTTACTGGATGTGCGGGTTGGTTTGGTACTACCGGGGCACGATGTGCGAAATGTGGACAGACCTGTCCCGTCAGCGCTCGCCATAGACGGGACATTTGCAATTTCTGCATCCCCAAGCATGAGCCACAGTCGCCATGCCATGCGTCGATACCGGCTGCCATCGCCCTGAGCCCACCGGGCGCTCTGTTACATTGCGGCGCATGAAAGATCTAGCTGGAAAACACATTGTTCTGGGCCTGACCGGGGGCATTGCCTGCTACAAGTCGGCCGAGCTTTGCCGCTTGCTGACCAAGGCGGGTGCCACGGTTCAGGTGGTGATGACCGCGGCGGCCGAGCAGTTCATCACCCCCGTGACGATGCAGGCGCTGAGCCAGCGCCCGGTGGCCCTGTCGCAGTGGGATGCGCGTGAGGCCAACAACATGGCCCACATCAACCTGAGCCGCGCCGCCGATGCCCTGCTGATTGCCCCTTGCAGTGCCGACTTCATCGCCCGGCTGGCACAGGGGCAGGCCGACGACCTGCTCAGCCTGATGTGCCTGGCGCGCCCGTCTGAGCGGGTGCCGCTGCTGCTGGCCCCGGCCATGAACCGCGAAATGTGGGTGCACCCTGCCACCCAGCGCAACCTGGCGCAGGTGGTGGCCGACGGTGCCGTCAACCTGGGTGTGGGTGCCGGGGAGCAGGCCTGTGGCGAAACCGGTGACGGGCGCATGCTGGAGCCGCACCAACTGCTGGACGACCTGATCGCCTGCTTCCAGCCCAAGCTGCTGGCCGGGCACCAGGTGCTGGTCACGGCCGGGCCCACCTACGAGGCGATTGACCCGGTGCGGGGCATCACCAACCTGTCGAGTGGCAAGATGGGTTTTGCCATCGCCCG
>JAIFMA010000144.1 GCA_020048795.1 Rhodoferax sp. | reverse complement strand
TTTGCCGCGCAACTGATGCGCCATGGCGAGGCGCTGTTGCTGGCGCGCGGCTGCCCCAAGATCAACATGCAGGTGCGCACCAGCAATACCGGCGTGATCGCCATGTATGAAAAACTGGGCTACACCCAGGACGCGGCAGTCAGCCTGGGCAAACGGCTGATCCCGGACCTGCCAAAGCCGTCTGAGCAGTTACCACCGAATCTTCAAACGCTATCACTTAAGTAGCTATTAGCGCATATTCAATAAGGGCTACGAGCCAATTTAGCCTTGAATAATCAGCCTCATTCGCGGACCAGCCATCATGTATTTCACCGTCAACAACGCCCCAACCTATTGCTATACCGGCGGCAAAGCCCTGGATACCACCCAGCCCACCGTGGTTTTCATTCACGGCGTGCTCAACGATCACAGCGTCTGGATTTTGCAGAGCCGCTACCTGGCCAACCACGGGTTCAACGTACTGGCGCTGGACCTGCCTGGCCACTGCCGCAGTCAGGGCCAAGCACCGGCCAGCGTCGAGCAAGCGGCTGACTTTATCGGCGCACTGCTCGACGCGGCCGGCATTCAGAGTGCAGCGCTGGTCGGCCACAGTTGGGGATCACTGATTGCGCTGGAGGCCGCCGCGCGCTTGCCGGGTCGGGTCAGCCAATTGGTGCTGGTAGGCACGGCGTTTCCGATGCGGGTATCACCTGCGCTACTGGAACTGTCGGTCAGCGCACCCATGAAGGCGCTGGAGCTGGTCAATGTTTTTTCTCGCTCGACGCTGGCACCGCCGCCTTCGGCACTGGGACCCGGCACCTGGGTCTATGGCGCGTCGATGGCGCTGGGGCGCCGTGTGCTGGCCAGCCCTGCCACAAGCAATGTGTTTTACACCGGCTTCAAGGCGTGCGACAGTTACACCGGTGGTGAACAAGCGATGGCACAAGTTGCCTGTCCAACCCTGTTTGTGCTGGGCAGCACCGACCAGATGACACCACCCAAGGCGGCACAAGGTCTGATCAAACTGGCAAAAGAAGCCCGGGTGGTCTATTTGCCGGGCGGGCATCACCAGATGAGCGAAACCCCCGAGCAAATGCTGGCCGCCTTGAACGACTTTCTGAAACATTAAAACGGGGCTGGCTGTGCCACGGGTGTTGTCGGCCCGTGCCACCCACCGGTGTTGCCGACATAGAATCGAAAACGGGCCAAGCCAGCTCACCCCTGCGGTGGCATCAGTGATCCACAATGATCCAGGAACCAATGACCATGGTTGACACACTCGATTTCACCGAAAAACCCACCGTACTGGTGGTTGACGACACGCCCGACAACCTGTCCTTAATGGCGGGTCTGCTCAAGGATCTGTACAAGGTCAAGGTCGCCAACAATGGTGAAAAGGCCATCAGCATTGTCAGAAGCGACAGTCCGCCAGACCTGATTCTGCTCGACATCCTGATGCCCGGACTGTCGGGTTATGAGGTTTGCCAGACGCTCAAGGCTGATCCGGCGACACGCGCCATTCCGATCATTTTTCTCACGGCAATGACGGCCACCGAGGAGGAAAAAAAAGGACTGGAACTGGGGGCCGCCGATTTCATCACCAAGCCAGTCAACCCACCCATCGTGCTGGCACGCGTGGCCACCCAGTTGCAGGTCAGTGCCGCGGCCGATTTTCTGAAAGACCAGAACCATTACCTCGAAAGCGAGATCCAGCGGCGTGGTCGCGAGCTGGCCGCCATCCAGGATGTCACGATTCTGGCCATGGCCTCTTTGGCCGAAACCCGTGACAACGACACCGGCAATCACATCCGCCGCACCCAACACTACGTCAAACTGCTCGCCGAGCACCTCCAGACCCACCCCCGCTTCAGGCTGTTCCTGAGCGAGTGCACCATCGACATGTTGTTCAAATCGGCACCGCTGCACGACATTGGCAAGGTCGGCATCCCGGACCGCATCCTGCTCAAGCCGGGGCGCTTTGAGCCGCACGAATTTGACATCATGAAAACCCACTGTCAGTTGGGTCGCAACTCAATCCAACATGCTGAAGACCGTTTGGGAATGAAGGTCGATTTTTTGAAATTCGCCAAGGAAATCGCCTACGGCCACCATGAAAAGTGGGACGGCAGCGGTTACCCACAAGGCCTGGCCGAAGATGGCATTCCTGTTTCTGCCCGGCTGATGGCGCTTGCCGATGTCTACGACGCACTCATCAGCCGACGGGTTTACAAGCAAGGTATGCCGCACGAAGAAGCCGTCCGCATCATCCGCGAGGGTCGCGGCAGCCACTTTGACCCGGATATTGCCGATGCCTTTCTGGAACTGGCGGAACAGTTCCGCGCCACGTCCAAACGTTATGCCGACAGTGACAAAGACTTGCCATCCGGTGCCCTCATCCTGGAGGCTGCGCCCGGATGAGCTTTCTATCGCATTTTTTTGCGCTGAACCCCCGACTGGGCTGGTTGCTCGTGGTACTGCTGGCCAGTGCCATCGGTTTGCTGTCGGGCGTGATTGACCATCGCCTGAAACAAGACCAGCGTCTGACTATGCTGGCGACTGAAGCCCAGCGCAGCAGCGTCGAAATCATGTCCACCACGCTCAACGGCAATTTGATGGGCTCGATCACCCTGTTGGGCCTGGTCGACCCGGACATCAAGCAAGACGCCTCCAACGGCCTGCTGTCGATCAACGCCAACATTGCGGTGACGCTGTCAACGCTGGGCAACTCGTTTGGAGCCGAGGGTATTTTTGTGGTGGGCGAAGACGGCCTGGTTAAAACCTCATGGGACCGCATCAACAAACCCTCCACCGGCCTGGATGTCAGCTTCAGGCCATATTACAAAATGGCCATGCGTGGCCAGACCAATGTGTACGCGGCAGTCAGCATGGCGCGTGGTGATCGCTCCATCTATTTCAGCGCTCCGGTCTTTTCGGAGCGCGCACGGTCCTCGACCGGCATTGGAGCGGTGGTGGCCCGAACCAACCTGGCACAGGTTGACAAGCTGCTGGGCGGAAAATTCGATATCGCCTTGTTGCTGTCACCACAAGGTGTGGTGTTCGCCAGCAACCAGCCAGAGTGGCTGGGATACATCGAGGGGGAACCCACGGCCAGCCAGCTTCGGGAGATCCGTGAACTCAAACAGTTTGGCTCGCTTTTTGAAAAGACCGACCCCAAAGTCCTGCCTTTCTCATCCAAGGCCGAGCTGCAGCAGGTCAGCCAGCGGTTTTTTGCCGCAGCGGCAGCCCCCGTGAAGTGGAACGACCCTTCCGGGGACTGGAAACTGCTGGTGCTCGAAGATTTATCACACAGCGTGCCGATGGTTTCGTCAGCTTCCCTGGCAGCAACAGCGGCTTTGCTGACCCTGCTACTGGGCTGGATGATGCTGCACCTGATGCGCGGGCAATATGCCCAGACCCTGACCAACCAACAGTTACAAGCCTTTGCCCGGCTGCAAGAAGATCAGGTGGCGTTTCGGGCGCATCTGAGCGAACTATCCTTGAAACTACAGCGTTGCCATACGCTTGACAGGCTGGCGGCAACGTTTTTGCAGGATTCGCGCGACTTGCTGGGCACGACCCAGGGCGTTCTGTACGTCACCGATGTGCAGCAAATACCACCCGTATTGCGCCTGGTTGGTGTCATGGCTTGCGCCAGCGAGCCGCCAGCCCTGCTGACTTTAGGTGAAACCTTGCTGGGCCAATGCGCACTGGAACGCAGGTTGCAAGTGATCACCACCCCGCCGGGCGGTTATTGGTCGGTTCGCTCTGGCTTGGGCAACACACCACCTGCTGCCCTGCTGCTCGCCCCGATGGTGAGCCACGACAAGCTGGTGGGTGCGGTCGAACTGGCGCTCAGGAAATTGCCCGACGCCGCCGCGCAAGAGCGTCTGGCACAGGCCATTGATCTGCTCGCCACTGCACTTGAGATTTTGTTGACCAATCTGCAACTGCGCCAACTCGCCCAGTCCGAGGCGCACACCCCTGGGGCCACACCATGAAGGCACTGCTGACTGCCTGGATGGTGGCCGTGGAACGGCGCAGCCTGATGACCAAACTGACCGGTGGCTTTTCCATCTTTTTGTTGCTGGCGCTGCTGTTGGGTTTTTTTGGTTTGCGCACCCAGCACATCATGAATCAGCAAATCCAGCAGACCTTTGAGGCCGACCTGCTGGGCTTGTCCAATGCCAAGGAGGCGCAGATTCAGTACAACATCATGGGTCGGGTGTTGCGCCATGCCTTGATCGTCACCGACACCAACAAACGTGACACCGCCCTCAAGGACCTGATTGACGCCCAATCTCGCCTGGACAAGGAAATCGTGGCCCTGCGGTCACGGCTGGTCCACGTCGAAGCAAAAAACGCAATGGCCAAGTTTGATGACAATTTTGCCGGCTACGCAAAAAATGTCGGGTTGGTGGTGCGCCTGATCCAGCAAAACAACCTGCCAGAGGCCAGCGACCGGGTGAGCGCCGATACGTTTCGGGTCAAGGGTGAAGCCGCTTCAGGGGCTCTGACCGAGGTCGTGGCCATCATTGAAAATGGCTCGCGACAAGCCGCCCTGGACATGCAGCAACTCGGTGCGGACAACACCCGGCTGATTTATCTGCTGCTGGGCGGAGGCGGCGCATTCGGGGTATTGATGGCCTGGCTGATCGCGATGTCCATCCGCCAGCCGGCTGAACGGGTTCGTCTGGCGGTGGAACAACTGGCCCAGGGCCAACTCGACATCAAGGTCCCGCATGCCGACTACAACAACGAAACCGGCAATCTGGCCCGCTCCGTGATGGTTTTGCAAAGCGGTGCGCGGGATATTGCGGTCCAGGGCTGGATCAAGTCAAGCCTGTCCACGATCTCGGGGGCACTGCAAACCGGCAGCACTTTTGCCGAACTGTGCCAATTGCTGTTTTCCAAGCTCTCAACCATGATCAACATGGGTCATGGTGTTTTTTATATCCACGAGGAAAATTCCCAAAGGCTGCGTCTGCTGGGGACTTATGCCTACCGCGAGCGCAAAAGTATCGAGAAATACTTTGCCCTGGGCGAAGGGCTGGTCGGCCAGTGCGCCCTGGAACGTACCTCCTTTGTCGTGCAGGAACCCCCGGCTGACTATGTCCGAATTGGGTCCAGCCTGGGTGAGGCGACACCAAGCTCCATTGCCGTGTTGCCCGTGGTGCACAACGGACGTTTGCTGGGCGTGCTGGAAATTGCGACGTTTGCCGACTTTGGTGCCAAAGAAGAAGCCTTGCTGGAAGGACTCTTGCCCATTTTGGCCATGAATCTGGAAATCCTTGATCGCAACGTCAAGGCCAGCAAACTGCTTGAAGAAACACGCCTGCAGGCTGACAAGATGGAACGCCAGGCAGCGCTGCTGGAAGAGCAGGCAGTCGAAATGGAAGCCCAGCAACTGGCGATCAAGGCCACCGAAGACTGGTACCGCAGCATCATCGAATCGGCTCCGGACGGTATGTTGATCACTGACGAACTGGGCATCATCTCCCTGACCAACCCCCAGCTTGAAGCCATGTTTGGCTATACCAGCGGTGAGCTGTCCGGCAAACTTATCGAGTTGCTGGTACCAGTGGGTTCAGACCATCGACAATTGCTGCTGCACGATGGTCCTCAGAACGATGGCAACGCTCATGCCCCGGGCAAGGCTGGTATGGAGCTTGCGGGTTCGCGCAAAGACGGGTCGAGCTTTGCTGTCGAGGTGGGTTTGTCAAAATTGCCCGCGGTACGTGGGCGTGGTGCCAATCTGTGTGTATCGGTGCGCGACATCACCGAGCGCAAACTGGCTGAGCAGGCCACGCGCGACCATGCAGCATTTCTGCAAGCCTTGCTTGACACCATTCCCTACCCGGTGTTTTACAAGGGACCGGATGCACGGTTTTTGGGTTTCAACCAGGCCTACGAGCAAACCTTTGGCATCCAGGGTGCTGATCTGATCGGCAAATGCGTGCTGGAACTCGACTATCTGCCCGAAGCAGATCGGATCACCTACCAGGCCGAGGATGAGTCCATCATCGCGACTGTTGGATCGGTTCAAAGGGAGATGACGATGCCTTTTGCCGACGGAAAGTTACACGATACCCTGTACTACGTCCGGGGATTTAGCAAGCTCGATGGCAGCCCTGGTGGACTGGTGGGAACCTTTGCCGACATCACCCCGATCGCCGAGGCGCGGCGCATGTCCGAGGAAGCCACCAAAGCCAAGAGCGACTTCCTGGCCAACATGAGCCATGAAATCCGCACGCCCATGAACGCCATCATTGGCATGAGTCACCTGGCCTTGCAGACGAACCTGGACAAGAAACAGCGCAACTACATCGAGAAAGTCAACCGCGCCGGTGAAAACCTGCTGGGCATCATCAATGACATCCTGGATTTCTCCAAGATCGAAGCCGGCAAGATGAGCATGGAGAGCATTGACTTCCGCCTGGAAGACGTGCTGGATAACCTGGCCAATCTGGTCGGTATGAAATCCGGGGACAAGGGCCTGGAGCTGTTGTTCAGCTGCGCTGCCGATGTGCCCACAGCCCTGATCGGTGACCCCCTGCGATTGGGTCAGGTGCTGATCAACCTGGGCAACAACGCTGTCAAATTCACCGAGGCCGGTGAAATTGTGGTGGGAATCGAGAAAATTTCTGAAAAAGCCAACGGCATTGAGTTGCACTTCTGGGTCAGGGACTCGGGTATTGGCATGACCCCGGAGCAATGTGACAAGATGTTCCAGAGTTTTAGCCAGGCCGATGCCTCAACCACCCGCAAGTACGGTGGCACCGGGCTGGGGTTGGCAATCTCCAAGAACCTGGTGGAGCTGATGCAAGGGCGCATCTGGGTTGAATCTGAAGCCGGCAAGGGTTCCTGTTTTCATTTTCATGCCTGCTTTGGCCTGCAGACGCAACCCATGCCAAGGCGCATGTTCAAAGCCGAGGAATTGCTGGGGGTACGCGTGCTGGTGGTGGACGACAACCCATCGGCACGCGAAATCCTCTCAGCCATGCTCGGCACCTTTGGCCTGCAAGTCGATGTTGCCGGGGATGGCACCGATGCCCTGCAACGGCTGGCCGCCGCTGATGAAAAAGCCCGGCCTTACGACTTGGTGCTGATGGACTGGAAGATGCCGGGAATGGATGGGATAGAAGCCATCAGTCGCTTGCAAAACGGCACGCTTAGGCGAACTCCCTCGGTCATCATGGTCACCGCCTATGGCCGCGAGGAAGCCATGGGCGTGGCGCAAGAGCGCGCCATCGATGTCAAATCAGTGCTCACCAAACCCATCACCTCCGCATCACTGCTGGAGGCTATTGGCCAGGCACTCGGCAAGGGTTTGGTCACAGACACCCGCTCGCACAAGAAGTCTGATAACCACACCGAGATCATCGCCAAGCTGACTGGTGCCCGGGTGCTGCTGGTCGAAGACAACGACATGAACCAGGAACTTGCCATGGAGCTGCTGCGTAATGCCGGCATTGACGTGGTGCGGGCCAACCATGGCCAGGAAGCACTGGACATCCTGGGCGCAGACCCCCGCTTCGATGGCGTGCTGATGGATTGCCAGATGCCGGTCATGGACGGCTACACCGCCACCCGCGAAATTCGCAAGAACCCGGCCTTCCAAAACCTGCCTATCATCGCCATGACTGCCAACGCCATGGCCGGTGACCGTGAAAAGGTATTGCAAGCCGGCATGTGGGACCACATCGCCAAACCACTCAATGTGGCTGACATGTTTGCCACCATCGCCAAGTGGATCACACCCCAGGTCGCCAGCAAAGGTTTTCCTCGTGCTTCAAATATAATAGCTACTAGCGCAGTATCGGCGGGCACCAGGCCCAGTTTTGATTTGAAAGATCGGTTGCCCGGCATTGACACCCGGGCGGGGCTGGCCACCACCATGGACAACGAAAAGCTCTACACCCGGCTGCTTGCCAAGTTCCGTGACTCCCAAGGCAACTTTGCCGACCTGTTTTGCGCCGCCTTGCAAGACATCGACCCGACTGCGGCCGAGCGCGCCGCCCATACCCTCAAAGGCACGGCTGGCAACATTGGCGCCAAGGGCATCCAGGGCGCTGCCGCCAATCTGGAACGTGCCTGTGCCTGCGGCGCTGACTCAGAACAGATCCAGGCCCTGCTGGCAGACACGCTGGCACAACTGGCACCGGTGATCTCAGGTCTGCAGGCCGTGGGTATCACTGCCTCAACACCCACACTGATGCCCTCAGGTGGCGGCGCTGCCAGCACCAGCGCAACACCGATCCAGATAAAGAGTGAATTGGCCCGCCTGATCGACCTGCTCAATGACAGCGACAGTGATGCCGCTGATGCGGTCGAAGCCTTGCAAGAGCTGGCCCAGAGCACGCCGTTGGCCGTGACGCTGAAGGATGTTGCCAAAGCGGTAGCCAACTTTGACTTTGATGCGGCTTTGGCGCACCTTAAGACCGCTGGAACCATGCCATGACCGATCTTCCAACGCCAACCTCAACGGGTGCGCTGCATGCATCAGGCATCAGGATTCGTCGGCAACTGCACTTGCTTAGCTGGAGCGTGCCGGTAGCGGTGGTGGTTCTGATCATGGTTTTAGCAGCGGCTTTTTTTCAGTTTCGCGCCAAACCGCTGGCCTTGGACAAGGCGCGGACCGCGCAAAATGAAGCCACCGAGCGTGTCGGCAACAAGATGAACAATCTGGCTGACCAAATAGATCGACTGGTGTTGACCATGCGTGACTGGTCCGATGCCGGTGTGATCGGTCTGGACAACCCAGCCGCTTTCAACCATGTGCTGATGCCTGCCCTGACGCAGAACAATCTGGTCAGCAGCGTTCACCTGGCCAGCGATGAAGGTCGCGAGGTGCTGCTGCTCAAATCTCCCGAGGGCTGGAAAAACCGCATCACCCATGTGCCGTTAAAGGGCAAACAACAACACTGGCTGTATTGGCGCGATGCCAATTCGGCCAGCACCAACGAATGGAAAGAGCAAGACTACGACCCACGCAAGCGCCCCTGGTTCCAGGGTGTCATGGGCGCGCCTGAAAACCAGGTCTACTGGACAGAACCGTATATGTTTCAGACCACCCAGGAGCCCGGCATCACGGCCGCTGTGCGCTGGAAAGATGGCGCCAGTGGCCACCAGCGGGTGGTGGCTTTTGACGTGTTGTTGTCTGACCTGACACGACTCACGCTTGAGCTGCCCTACGCCGTCAACGGCCAGGTGGCTTTGTTGTCGCCGGACGGCCGGGTGCTGGGTCTGCCACGCAAGGCCGGATTCACCAGCGAAGAGTCCGTCAAAAAGGCAGTGCTCAAAGATCCTGCAGCGATTGGTCTTGGGGTGCTGGCTGCCGCACTGAAGGCCGGCAGGAATGCACAAGAGTCGCCGTTGGGTCTGCCCATTGCCAGCGATGCAGGCCTGTGGCGCGTCAAGCTGCAGGACCAGTCGCTGCGCAATCAGCGGTTCCGGCTCGCCCTGATGGCTCCTGAAGAAGATTTTGCCCCCTGGACACCACAGTTCATGTGGGCACTAGCCTTGTTCCTGCTGACGATTGCCTTGACCGGCGCCGTGGTTGGCGCCAGGCTGTATCGGACCGTGGCAGCACCCATCAGCGATGCCTTTGCCCAGATTGCCCTGAGCAACCAGGCACTGGCCAGCCAGGGGGTGCGGGCCGCTGAATTGGCTGAACTGGTAACCGCCTTGCAAAAGGCCGAGACCTTTCACGATTTGGGTCAGGCCTTGCTGACTGGCCTGGCGCAGCGCATGACGGTTGGTCAAGCCAGCCTGTATCTAGCCGACACAAAGCAGCAACAATTGGTTCTTTGCAGTGGCTTTGCTCGCCACGAAAACAACCCGCTTGCCGCCAAAATAGCCTATGGTGATGGACTGGTGGGGCAGTGCGCCCTAGAGCTGCGCCCGATCCGCCTGAACCATCCAACCAGCGGCTATCTGCGGGTGTCGTCAGCACTTGGCACGGCCGACCCCAGCACCCTGCTGATCCAGCCCGTCATCAACAACGACACCCTGCTGGGCATCATCGAGTTGGCGCTCATCGATGAATTCACCCCCAACGACCAGGCGTTGATTGACAACATGCTACCGACACTTGCACTGTGCATGGAGATCATGGTGCGTAACCAGCATACCCAGGACTTGCTGGACCAGGCACAGTCGCAAACCGACGAGTTGACATACCAGCAACAGCAAAACGCCGACAGTGAAAAGCGCTTGCGCGAGTTGCTTGAACTCAGCCCGATGGGCTGCTCCATCGCCACCGCTGAAGGGGTATCGGTATTTCGCAATCGCCGCCTGGCAGAAATGCTGGGCTACACCCTGGAGCAACTCAAGACCGTCAACGCCACAGACTATTGGGTCCACCCAGAGGATCGTTTGCAGTTTGTCGAGCAACTCAAAAGAGACGGCAAGGTGTTGGACTTCAGGTCTTATTGCAAACGGCCTGATGGCAGCCGTTTTACCGCCTTGCTGAATGCATCGATGGAGGACGTGTTTGGTGGTCGTCACATTGTCAGCTGGAGTTATGACATCACGCGGCTGATCGAGGCAGCAACTCAATCAGCCAGTGTGGATGCCAAACCCAATCAAGAGGCATCGATCTGATGTTGGCCCCGAGCGCCCCTTTCCGCGAAGCCACGGCACTGCACGTGGCTGGCATTGGTGCATCAGCGGGCGGTATCGAGGCCATGTTGCCGCTGCTGGCGGGCCTGCCGGTCACGGGGCGCGTGGCTTATGTGGTGGCGCAGCACATGGCGCACAACGGCCACAGTGATCTGGTGGCGCGCCTGCTGGGGCGTGAATCGGCGCTGCCGGTACAGTTGGCCAGCCACGGCGAGAGACTGCAAGCCGATCGGGTGTATGTGATTCCTGCGGGCCAGGACGGCGCGATCCAGAACGGACTGATCAATCTTCAGGTGCCTGATGCCAACAACCTGTCAACCCCATCCGTGAGCCACCTGTTTGCCTCGATGGGGCGATCCTGCAAGCAGCGCGCCATTGGCATCGTGCTCTCGGGCACCGGCAGCGATGGCACAGCAGGTTGCCGCGCCATCCGCGCAGCGGGTGGCCTGACCATGGCCCAGGAACCCACAGAAGCCAAATTTGACGGCATGCCGACATCGGCCATTGAGGCGCGTGTGATTGACCGCGTGCTGACGGTCGAGGGCATGGGCGGGGCGCTTGCAGCATTGTTTGCGCCACTGAGTGCGCCGCCAAAATCGGTCGGGGTGCATTCCCAGATCAGGCTTGACACCAAGCTAACTGTTGAGGTCCCGGCACCGGTTGAAACACCCGAACTGCGTGATCTGGCGCGGCTCTTGCGCATGGTGCTGGAGGCCACCGGCATCGACTTCTCCAGCTACAAGGAAGACACGCTGATGCGTCGCTTGAACAAACGCAAGGCCACGCTGGGGCTGGCCAGCACGGATGACTACTTTGCCTTCATCAAACGCCAGCCGCAAGAGCTTAAGACTTTGCAAGAGTTGTTCCTGGTCTCGGTGTCGTCATTTTTTCGGGACCCAATTTCATTCAAGGAGCTTGAGCGCGCACTCTCTGGCCTGGTGGCGGACAAGCCAACCGGTGAACCCCTGCGCATCTGGGTGCCGGGCTGTGCCTCGGGCGATGAGTGCTACACCCTGGCCATCATCGTCACCGAATTGCTGGCCCAGCACCGTAGCAGCAATGCCTTGCACATCACTGGCACCGACCTCAACCCCGAGGCGCTGGCTTTGGCACACGCCGGGGTCTACCGCATAACGGCCATGCGCGACATGGATGCGGCCTTGCGCGCACGTTACTTTGTCGCCCACGGCCAGCATTTTGAGGTCAGCCAGGTGCTGCGCGACTGCGTCAAATTTGAGCAACGCGACGTGCTCTGCGCGGTACCACCTGAGCCCCTGGACCTGGTCAGCTGTCGCAATCTGCTGATCTACATGAAGAGCAGCTTGCAAGATCAGCTGATAAAAAATTTTCAGCAAGCACTGCGCTCGCAGGGCTTGCTGTTTATCGGGCAATCCGAGTCGCTGAGCTTTTTGGGCAATGCCCTGTTTGCGCCCATTGACCACTATCATCGACTGTATCGGCGCCGCCAGTAAGACATTCAAATGAAGATACTCGCCTTTTTAAAAATTGCCGGAAAACTCTACTTGCTGATCGTGGTTGCGATCTTGGGCATGGTCGGAATCGCTGGAATTGGGCTGTACCAGACGGGCAAGGTTTTTGAATCGGCCAATTACGCCACGGCCAATACATTGCCGAGTTTCAATGCCTTGAATGAGATTGAACTCAGGTTCCAAAAAATGCAGCTTGCGACGCTTCATCACGTTCAGAACATGGAAGAAACCAGGATGGTCGTCTACGACCGGGAGATTCAGGATCATCGCGAAGCCATCGTCAATCTTCTGGACCGCTACGCTGCACAGTTCGTTTCCAACGATCAGGACAAGCAATTGCTTGATGCAGTCAGAGCGGAATTCAAGACTTACATCAGCGGCAACGATTTGGTGCTGACGTTGTCGCGTTCCAACAGAAACATCGAGTTGCGAGATGCCACGGAAAAAAATGTGGCTTCCACGATCAGGCTGGAAGAGGTATTGAGGCGTCATGTTGATTTCAACGAAAAGCTGGCTAAAGAAGGCTCTGCCAGTGCACTGGCAACACAGAGTACGGCCGTCTGGGTGACATGGCTGTTTGCTGTCGCGATGATTTTGATGCTCTGCATTTTGGGCTGGCTGATTGCCAAACGAGAGTTGGCCACCCCGATCAGCAAGGTCGTAAGCAATCTGAATCGACTGGCCGGTGGCAGTCTGGATGTGAGCGTTTTCGGGGTCGAGCGACGCGATGAGATCGGCGACATCGCGCGCGCCGCTCAAATCTTCAAGGAATTTGTCTTGAAGCTCGATGCGCAAGGCTGGATCAAGACACACGGCGCAGAAATCAGTGCGGCACTGCAGCAGGCCAATGACATCACGGCCCTGACGCAGTTGGCTGTGTCGAAAATTGCGCCGGTGCTGAATGCCGGGCACGCTGCACTGTATGTCAGCGGTAGCGACGGGCGTTTGCGGTTGCTGGGCAGCTACGGCTACCGCGAACGCAAGAACCTGAACAACGGTTTTGCCATTGGCGAAGGTCTGGTGGGGCAATGTGCCATGGAAAGGCAGCCCATTTCGCTAACCGCGCCGCAAGATTACATCCAGATCAACTCCGGGCTGGGCGAGGCCCCGCCGGCCTGCATCTCGGTGCTGCCGATCGTGCACAACGACAGTTTGCTGGGAGTGTTTGAGATCGCTTCGTTCCAGCAATTTACCGAGCGCCAGATTGCCCTGCTCGATTCACTGATGCCGGTGCTGGCGGTCAGCATGGAGATCATGGACCGCAACCAGCGCACCCGGGACCTGCTGGTCGCCACCCAGGAACAGTCCGAGCGTATGGAAAAACAGGCCGCCCAGCTTGAAGAGCAAACGGTGGAAATGGAAGCCCAGCAAGCTGAATTGCTGGAAACCGAAAACTGGTTCCGAAGCATTATCGAGACCGCACCCGATGGCATTCTGGTGGTCAATGAAAGCCAACTCATTGTGTTGGCCAATCCTGGGGCCGAGCACCTGTTTGGTTATGCGGCAGGTGAGTTGGTGGGCCAACCGGTGGCGGAGCTGATGGCGCTTGATGCCGTGGCACCAGGGTCCGACACCATGCGTTTGGTGGCCGGCCAACACCAGGACGGCCACGCAATGACAGTGTCGCTTCATCTCAGCTCCCTGCCTTCACGTGGACGCCATGGTCAATGTGTCAGTCTGGCAGTGCGACCCGCTTGAATTTCAGGATCCAGCCGCGTGAGTCCCCTCCAAATCCTGCGTGATCTGTCGATCACCCGCAAGCTCTCCCTCTCTTTTCTGGTCTTGACCCTGATGGTCTTGCTGGTGGGTTGGGTGGCGGTTGACCGATTGGCCGCGATCAACGGCAGCACGGTGGAGATGCGCAACAACTGGCTGATCGGCATTCAAAAGCTGGGCCAGGCCGACAGCCTGATTGCCGACGAGCGACGCTTGGCAACAACTCACCTGTTGTCAGAGAATGCCATGGACAAGGTTCAAATTGACAATCAAATCAAAGCCGGGAGAATGCAGTTTGATGCCACCTGGGGCAGTTATCTGTCCACCGTCAGATCCGCCGAAGAAAAGGTCCTGATTGCAGATTTCAGACAAAAATACGAGCTTTATTTGCGCGAAATCGATGCCGTCATGGACCATTCGCGGGCTTATCGCGAGGTTGAAGCCCGCGCCCTACTGCTGTCCAAGGCCGGACCGACCCAGGACACCGTGCGCTCGGCCATGCATGGGCTGGTGGCCTACAACCAGCGTGGTGCCATTCACACCGTGGTGAAGGCCGCCGAGCTTTTTGAGTCGGGCTGGAAATTCATTGCCATCTTGGTACTGGTGTTTGTCCTGGTGTCCGCAGCACTGGTCTGGCTCATGCAGCAACTGTTGCTACAACCCATTTTGCGACTGACACGCGCCTTGGAGGCGCTGGCGGGCGGCAGGTCGGATGTCATCATTGCCGAACGCGACCGCAGCGATGAAATTGGACGCATGGCCCAAGGCTTGCTGGCGTTTCAAAGCACCGTGCTGGCGCACGAAGAAACCGCCTGGGTCAAAAACCACGCTACCCAAATCGTCACCGCCCTGCAGGGACTGGACAACCTGACCGAGTTTGCCAGGCAACTGATGCTGGAGTTGACTCCCGCAGTGGGTGCTCAGGTCGGCGCTTATTACAGCTATGACAAGTCAACCCAGCGCTTGACCCACTTGGGCAGCTATGGCTACAAACATCGCAAGGGTTTGGTGCAGCACTTTGCGGTGGGTGAAGGCATCGTCGGGCAGTGTGCCCTGGAGCGTTCGCCGATTACCCTGTCCAACGTCCCGCAAGACTATGTCCTGGTCGCCTCGGGCCTGGGTGCCACCACACCGCAGTTTGTGCTGGCCGTTCCTGTGATGGCATCGGACCGGCGCATTCTGGCGGTGGTTGAGCTGGCATCGCTGGTCAAACTGAACCCCAAACAACAGGCCTTGATTGATGAAGTGTTACCGCTGATCTCGCTGAATATCGAGATCCTGGAACGTAACCAGCACACCCGGGAACTACTGGCTCAAAGCTTGCACCCGGCATCGGCGGACCCAACCCTGGCACAACCCGCCCTGAGAGATTGAGCCATGGCGAATAGGTCTGTGCCACCAAAGACTGACTGCCCCGCGGGCTGCTGAAGACAACATGTTTGCCACCCTAGTCCATTCCCTTAGGTTGCGCCTGACGCTTGTGCTTGTCATGGTGGCAACGCTTAGCCTGCTGGTTCCTGGTTACTTTGGCCATCAGGAGCTTGTCAGGGACACGACGGAGAGTTTTGACCAAAGTCAGGTGACTGGCATGCTTCGGCTGGCCGACAACGTGTCGATGCCATTGCAAAACCTGGACATCCAGGCGGTCGGCCGTATTTTGCGGGCCGATATGCTGAACCGGGAAGTGTTGGCGGTTCAGGTCTTCGACCGACAAGGCGAGTTGGTTGCGGTGGCGGGCCTGGCATCAGGTCTGCCGTCGGATATCACCCGGGAAGCCAGCATTTTCCGAGCCGACAACGAGAATCAAGCTGCTGACAAGCCAGCGCAAGAACAGGTTGGCAAACTGGTGATGGTGTTTACCCGGGAGTCCCTGGATCGCCGTCTGCAGCATAACCTGCGAAGCCTGTTGACGCAGATCCTGGTCGTTGACCTGGTCCTGATGCTGTTCATGGCGCTTGGCCTGCGCCGGGTTTTCCGGCCATTGGCGCAGTTGCGCATGGCTCTGCTGAGCTTGATCGACAAACGTGGCCAGCCCCGCAGCGATACCGTCTCGCAACGCCCGAAGAATCAGGGCATCGAGTTCAACGCGATCATCCAGGCCTTCAATCAGCTGGAAGAAAAGTTGACGCAGGACACCATCGTTCAAGAAGCCCAGATTGCTGCCAAGCTGAAAGCCGGTGAGTTGTCGGGTATTTTGCAGGGTACTGACGATATGGCCGAATTTGGCAATCGCCTGCTGCACCATCTGGTGCCATTTTTAGGAGCCCAGATCGGGGCATTTTTTGTCAAGGATGAACAAGACGGGTGTTTTCGCTGCGTCGCCGGCTACAACATGGTGCCAGCCAATGGCCTTGATTTTTACCCCGGCGACGGGCTGTCAGGTGAGGCTGTGTTAACCGGTCAAACGGTGCTGATCCGCGACCTGCCAACTGGTTATCTGTCGATTGAGTGCTCGACGCTTTCAGTGACTCCCGCCATCGTGAAGGCTGTCCCGGTGACCTGCGCCACAGGCATTGCGGCCTTGCTCGAGTTTGGCTACCTGGAAGAACCCAGGCACCAGGACGATATGCTGACTGATGCACTGACAACCATCAGCTTCAGTTTTGAAATCCTGCGCAATCACTTGGCTGAGCAGCAGGAACTGGCGCAGCGCACCGCCATTGAAGAGCGCCAGCGCCTGATTCTGAGCAGCATGCAGGATGGCCTGTTTGGTCAGGATTTGCAGGGCTGTGTGACCTTTGTCAATGCTGCCGCACTGCAACTTCTGGGCTATACCGAAGTTGAACTGACTGGCCGTGTCATGCATGCCTTGTTGCAGCATCGGCATGCCGATGGGCGCGACCTCTTGTCCGAGTCACGCCCGATTTTCCTGACCCTGCAAGATGGACAGGCCCGCACGGTCAGCGACGAGGTCTTCTGGCGCAAGGATGGCACCTGCTTTCCAGTGGAATACACCACCACAGCGCTGCGCCAGAACGGCAAGATCACCGGCTCGGTGGTGAGTTTTCGTGATATTTCCGAGCGAAAAAAGGCCGATCAGGCGTTGCAACAGGCGTTTGTCAACATTGAAGAATCCAAGAAGCTGACCCAGGCGGTGCTCGACAACTCGCCCACCGACATCTACATCAAGGATTTGCAGGGCCGGTTTATGCTGATCAACCAGAGTTTTTCACGCTATCTCAAGAAGGTGCTGAACTTGAGCAGCGCGCAATTGATCGGTCACAGCATGGCCGAGTTCGTCTCAAGCAGTTCGGACAAGTGGGGGCAGGAAACCGATGCGCAGGTGCTCGCCTGTGGCGAACTGATGGAGTTTGAACACAGCATACCGCGTGATGGCTGGGTCGAAGTGCGTCAGGTGTTCAAGTTTCCCCTGCGTGACAGCAACGGTGCGATCTATGCCATTTGCGTGATCGGTCAGGACATCTCGGCGAAGAAGCGCCTGGAAGAAGAGATGCGCCGGGCCAAGGAACTGGCCGAAGAAGCCACCCGGACCAAGAGCGACTTTTTGGCCAACATGAGCCATGAAATCCGCACCCCCATGAACGCCATCATTGGCATGAGCCATCTCGCGCTACAAACGCCACTCGACAAAAAACAGCGCAACTACATCGAGAAGGTTCACCGGGCCGGCGAAAACCTGCTCGGGATCATCAACGACATCCTTGACTTTTCCAAGATCGAAGCCGGCAAGTTGTGCATGGAGGTGGTTGCCTTCCGTCTTGACGAGGTACTGGACAATCTGGCCAGCCTGGTCGGTCTGAAAACCGACGACAAAGGCCTGGAACTGCTGTTTAACTGCGCGCCCGATGTCCCCAACGCCCTGATGGGTGACCCATTGCGTCTGGGCCAGGTGCTGATCAATCTGGGCAACAACGCCGTCAAGTTCACCGAAGCCGGTGAAATCGTGGTGGGCATCGAAAAAGTCGCACAGGACGAGCAGTTTGTCGAACTTCACTTCTGGGTACGAGACACCGGCATTGGCATGACCCCTGAGCAATGCAGCAAGATGTTCCAGAGTTTTAGCCAGGCCGATGCCTCCACCACGCGCAAATACGGTGGCACCGGCTTGGGTCTTGCCATCTCCAAAACGCTGGTGGAACTGATGCACGGACGCATCTGGGTCGAGTCAGAGGCCGGCCAGGGGTCGAGCTTTCACTTTCATGCCAAATTTGGCGTGCAGGCCGAGCCGGTGGCGCGCCGCACGCTGAGTCCTGAGGAACTGCAGGGCCTGCGCGTGCTGGTGGTGGACGACAACGCCACAGCGCGCGATATCTTGTTGACCATGGCACGGCGTTACGGCATGGAAGTCGATGCCGCCCGGGATGGCCGTCAGGCACTGGACCTGGTGGTTGCTGCCGAAACCCAACACACACCCTATGACCTGGTATTGATGGACTGGAAGATGCCCAACATGGATGGTGTCGAAACCGTAGGGCACCTGCAACAGCAGCGCCTGACCCGGATGCCGGCCGTGATCATGGTCACCGCCTATGGCCGCGACGAGGCGTTGACATCGGCCGATCAGCACGATGTGGTGCTCAGCACGGTGCTGACCAAACCCATTTCTGCCAGGTCACTTTTGCGGGCCGTCGGCGAGGTACTGGGCAAACAACCACTGGACCGAGCCGGGCCGGTTGAAAAAACCGACAGTCATCAGGCGGCCATCGCCAACTTGCGGGGTGCCCGGGTGTTGCTGGTCGAAGACAACGGCATGAACCAGGAACTGGCCATGGAGTTACTCAGCCAGGCTGGCATGCAGGTGGTGCTGGCCAACAACGGCCTGGAAGCCGTCGACATGTTGAGCAGCGATGGCCACTTTGACGGTGTCCTGATGGACTGCCAGATGCCGGTGATGGACGGCTATACCGCCACCCGCGAGATTCGCAAAAATCCTGCATTTAAAGACCTCCCCATCATCGCCATGACGGCCAACGCCATGGCGGGCGACCGTGAAAAGGTGCTGGACGCCGGCATGTGGGACCACATTGCCAAACCGTTGAACGTGGGCGACATGCTGGCAACCATTGCCAGGTGGATCAAGCCCAGTTCAGCATCCGCCCGTTTCGGAGATGCTTCATTAAACATAGCTGACAGCGCAATGAATACGGGCGCTTTGGCCACTTTTGGCATCAAGCTCGAATTACCTGGCATGGATACCCAAGCCGGCCTGGCCACCGCCATGAACAACCCGAAGCTCTACAAGCGCTTGCTGATCAAGTTCCGGGACAGCCAGGGCGGGTTTGCCCAGTTGTTCGCAGCGGCGCTGCAAGATCCCGACCCGGTTGCACCCACCCGTGCGGCCCACACGCTCAAGGGGACGGCTGGTAATATTGGTGCCAAAGCCGTGGAAACCGCCGCCGCTGCGCTGGAGCAGGCACTGATCGACGGTGCCGAAGCTGATATCGAGCCGCTGCTGAAAAATGTGCTGAGCGCCCTGGAGCCGGTGGTGGCAGGCTTGCAGGCACTGGCGAGCGGCAGCCAGGGCGGTGATTTGTGATGACCCCCTTGACAGTTACCCTTTTGCTGGCAACGGCGCTGGTCATCGCCGCCCTTTGGGTATGGCAGTTCAGGCGCCGGGCCAACGCGTTGACCCACACGCAGAAGGCGCTGGCGGGCGCACAGGAAAAATTCAACGACTTTTCCGGTTACCGCGCCCGCGTCGCGCAAATCATCACCGAACTGCAACAGTCGGACAATTTTGAAACCCTGGCCAAAACATTTTTGACGCGCGTCACTCCGATGATCGGCGCGCACTTTGGTACGGTCTATGTTCTGGACGAAGACACAGAACGCCTGAAGCCGGTGGGCACTTATGGCGCGCAGGGCGCAGAGACCTCGCAGCGCTCATTCGCTCTGGGCGAAGGTCTGGTCGGCCAAAGTGCCCAGGACAAACAAGGTGTCACGGTTGTCAGCATTCCAGATCGGCCGCTGCGGATCGTATCGGGTGTGGGTTATGCCGTGCCACGCCAGGTGCTGCTGCAGGCACTGCAGCAAAAAGGGAAAGTCGTCGGTGTGATCGAGTTTGCTGCGATCACTGCATTCGACGGACAGACCGCTGCCTTGCTGGACGAACTGATGCCAACACTGGCGATGAACATTGAGATTCTGGACCGCAACTTGCGAACCCGCACCCTGCTGGAGGCCAAACGGGCGCAAGCTCAACTGCTGGAGGAACAACAGGCACAGTTAAAAACTTCATTTGAAAAACTGGAAAGTAATCAACTGGCGTTGCAAGAAAAAACTGACATCATTGAAGCATCACGGCGGGAGATTCAGGAAATTCACCAGCACACCCGCGACTCAATTGAGTATGCGGCCATTATTCAGCGCTCCATTCTGCCCAAAAGCGGCAGTTTGCAGCAGAGTTTTGCCGAGAGTTTTGACCTGTGGCACCCGAAAGATATTGTGGGCGGAGATATCTGGTTTTTTGAGCCGCTCCGAGCCGAGGGTGAATGCCTGCTGTTTGTGATCGACTGTACCGGGCACGGTGTGCCGGGTGCATTTGTGACGATGCTGGTCAAAAGTGTGCAGCGCGGCATCATGTCACGCTACAAACAAAACGACACTGAAGAGGTGCATCCGGGCGAGATCCTGTCAATTTTCAACCGGGAAATCAAGCAGTTGCTCGATCAAAATTCCAAGCAGAGTGACAGTAATGCTGGTTTTGACGGTGGCATCATCTATTTTGACAAGAACCGCCGACTACTTCGCTACGCGGGCGCCGAAACGCCCTTGTTTCTGGTGGACCACCAAGGCAAGTGCAGGACCATCAAGGGGGCTCGCCACAGTGTGGGTTACCGATCGTCCGACGAAAACTTTGTGTTTGAAGAGCAGGATTTCAGCTTTGATTCAGTCGCCCGTGTTTACCTGACCACCGACGGCCTACTCGATCAGAATGGCGGCGAAAAAGACATTCCTTACGGCAAAAAACGGTTGATCTCACACCTTGAAAAGAACCACGCCAAACCCATCGATGCCGTCAGGGAACTGGTGATGAACGACCTTGTCCGTTATCAAGGTGCGATTGACCGCAATGACGACATTTGTTTTGTCGGTATCCAGCTATAACCACTGATGAATATATTCCAGGAGGCTCAAGATGAATTTTTTTTTCCAACTTGCAACAAACCGGGGGAGCAGACATGAATATTGATGCTGTGAAAGAATTTGTAAAAAAGGATGGCATCGTATTTTTGACATATGGCGGATTTTTGTCCCAGACCCTGATTGCAGGCATGGCTGAGTCGCTGGAAAAAGAGACTGAAGCCAGCCATATTGGCATGGGTGATTCGAGCAACATTTTGACCATTTTTATAGAACTGGCTCAAAATATCCTGAATTACTCCAAGACAAAAGAGCAGGAAAATGATGAAAACAAGGCTGAGGGCCTTGTGATTGTTGGAAAATCCACCAACGAGATGCAGCAGAATTACTTCATCATCAGTCAAAATATAGTCGCCATCCAGGACAAGGAAAAAATTACACCAAAACTTGAAGAGATCATGACACTTGGCAAGGACGGACTGAAAAAGAGATATCGTGAACTTCGCAAGAGTGGCAAAGATTCTCATGAAAAAGGCGGAGGCATCGGGTTTTATGAAATTGCCAAAAGAAGTGACAAGATTGAATATTCATTTTCACCCATCAACGAAAAAAAGTTTTATTTTCAATTCACCGCATTCGTCAACCTCAAAGCAAAGGAATAGATCATGGAAGATCTGAAAATTGAAGCCTCGAAATATACCCCCGATATTTCATTTGAAGCCAATGGCAACCTCAGCTTCAAAGGAAAATCATACCCAGAGAACACTTTTGAATTTTATTCACCAGTCATGAAATGGATGAAGGCATATTTTGCAGATGCTTCAACCCCCAGAAAGATAACGCTGGCGGTTGAGATCACCTATTTCAACTCAAGCAGTTCCAAGCTGTTTTTTGACTTCTTTGACCTGCTGGATGAAAACCGGGACGAGTTTGAAATTACCGTCAACTGGCGTTATGACGAAGACAACGAAAGCGCCCTGGAAGCCGGTGAAGATTTCATCGAAGATTTCGAAAACCTCAACATCAATCTAGTCCCCCTGGAAGGATAAGGCAGCATGGACCCGCATGAAAATCCGATGGTGGTTGAGCTTGAATCGCTTAAAAGTGAGTTCGCCAAAACCACCGACAAGCTGATCAAGGACATTCACCGCCATGACAAGATCATGCAGCGCAGCGACAAGCGGCAAAAACAGGAGTACGACGAATTGCAGAACCGGCTGGCTGAAGTTTTAAAACTCCAGGCAGCCCAAAAAGAGTTGATGGATGCCTTCATCAAGCTGATTGCCGGTGCCATTGATGCCAAGTCCAAATACACCGGCGGTCACTGCGAACGGGTTCCGCTGCTGGCCATGCTGCTGGCCAAAGCGGCCAATGACTGCCAGGACGGCATTTTTCAGGATTTCAAGCTGGAAACGGAAGATCAGATCCGGGAATTGAGTGTCGCCTCATGGTTACATGATTGTGGCAAGGTGGTCACGCCAGAATATGTGGTCGACAAAGCCACCAAGCTCGAAACAATCTACAACCGGATTCACGAGATACGGACCCGATTTGAGGTGATTTACCGGGATTATCAAATTGAGGCACTGAACCGGTGCCTGCGCGGCGATGACAAGGCCGAGGTCGATGCCTGGCTGGCCACTGAGCAACAAAGGCTGCATGATGACTTCAAGGTCGTGGCCAATGCCAATGTCGGTGGTGAGTTCATGAAGAAGGAGGATCAGGAAAAAATCCGGATGATCGCCCAGCGCGAGTGGATTCGTTATTTTGACCGGACCATTGGCATGGCTTTTGAAGAACGTCAACGTCTTGAAAAAGATATTCAGACACCGGCCAAAGAGTATCTGCTGGCTGACAAGCAAAGTCATGTGATTGCACGTACTGACTTTGATTACGAATCGTATGAAGCCATGGGCTTCAAGATGCCGGTGCCTGTCAATTTATATAACTTTGGGGAAATTTACAATTTGACCCAAAATAAAGGCACACTGACCGATGAAGAACGCTTCAAGATCAATGATCATATTATCATGACCATCAAGATGCTGGAAACCCTGCCTTTTCCGGATAACCTCAAGAATGTACCCGCCTATGCGGGTATGCACCATGAAACCCTGATTGGAACCGGTTATCCCAGAAAATTGACGATCGACAACATGCCGATACCAGCGCGAATCATGGCACTGGCCGATGTATTTGAGGCACTCACCGCCTCTGATCGACCTTATAAGGAACCCAAGAAATTATCCGATTCGATCAAGATACTCAGCTTCATGGTCAAGGATCAACACATTGACGGTCATTTATTCAGACTTTTTTTATCCAGTGGTGTTTATAAGGACTATGCCGACAAGTACCTGAAGCCCGAACAAAATGACGTTGTAGATGTCGCCAAATACCTTTGACCCGGACCGGCAAGAACATTGTTTTGTTGGAGGTGGATGACCATGAGACGATGCGCCGAGCATCGGTCAACGGGCTTGTCGATGAATCAGCTGTGCCTTTGGCCGTCGGATTTGACAGCCAATGCCAGGCGCAGAGCGTGCCCTTGTGCTTCAGCACAACACGCAGCCTGGCTGCACAAGCGATTGGCAACGATGCAGTGCGCCCCAAGCTGGCGAGCCAAATGTTGCCGCTATTTGTGGACAAGCCCTCATCACAGCATGTCGATCACGGGATAACCACCGCATGCTGATGTTTCCTGAAGTCGGCACATCCCTTTTTAACTAGTCTTTTTTATGCAAAACACCCAACTCCCCCGTTCGCTGGACCCCGGCGAGGCCTTTTTTTTCTTGTCAGACCAAGTCTCGTGCATGAATTTTGTGGTGTTTGCCGAGCGCGACGGCCACCTCAGTCCGCCACGCATCCAAA